>JAEORO010000255.1 GCA_016840855.1 Candidatus Thorarchaeota archaeon
CTGTACTACAGCAATTATACCACACATCTCTGAGATACCTCATGTGTAATAGAAGTATCTTGTAGAATCGCGCAAAAAGGGTTTGTGTAAGTGAAAATTAACCAGTTAATTCAATTTCAATATATACAGAATCTGGAATTCGTACACGCATTATCTGACGAATAGCTCTTTCATCTGCATCAATATCGATTAGTCGTTTGTGGACTCTCATCTCCCACTTATCCCAAGACTCGGATCCTTGGCCACAAGGAGTCTTTCTTGTAGGTACGACCATTCTACGTGTTGGTAATGGAATAGGACCTGCCATTCGGACACCTGTCTTGCGTGTAATTCTCTTAATTTGGTTACACACACCATCTAGGTGTTCAGTACTTGTGCTAGATAATCTGATTCTTGCTCTTTGTGTCATCTAAGAATCCCTCAATAAGGGCGAGGTGTCCAAAGCTTCCAAATCTGAACCGGATAAAAAGCTTGTCTTGTGTGTGACATATTTTATGCTGGAAGAAAGCAACGTCCATAAGCACCACATATCTTATGATATATGTGATACAATTGAAGTTTCTTACAATTGTAAAATTAGGTGGATCAGTTATAACCTACAAATCTTCATCTCCTCCAAAAATTAATGAAACAAACTTAGACCGAATTGCTCATGAACTTCAAGCATATAGAGGAGATTTGATTATTGTTCTAGGCGGTGGTGCTCATGGTCACCAAGCTGCTCATCATCATGGCTTTGCTGACTCTAAAAGTCCTAAAGAACTTCTCTTGAAAGGTATTCCATCAATACGCCACAATATGTCAACACTAGCATCATATGTTGAATCTAGTCTAAACAAAGTAGGAATCCCAGCCATTGTACTTCCACCATTTTGTTCTGTAATCCTTAGACAGGGTTTGATACATGAATTTCCAACTAATATCTTTAGAAAGTCATTAGATAATGAACTGGTTGTAGTAACCCACGGAGATGTCTGCTTTGACGAAACTCGTACTGCATCTATTCTTAGTGGTGATACAATAGCAGTACATCTTGCAAAACAACTGAATGCGAAATCCATACTTATTGGAACTGATGTTGACGGCGTTTTGGATGGTAATCCAAAAGATAACCCATCAGCTAAACATATTCCTATAATAAACCAAGAAAACAAGAAAGTCATTCTATCAAAAGTAGGACCTTCAACAAGCACCGATGTTACTGGTGGTATGGCAAAAAAAGTAAGTGAGCTTCTTAAAATTACAAGACCTGATAGACAAATCATTATTTTCAATCTGGCAGTCCCTGACCGTTTGAAATCCCTTTTACAAAATGAATCAACTATCTGTACAAGAATTCAATCGTAGTTCAAATTGCTAAAGCTGATATATTATCATCAATCGTCTTTATAATTAAGTTACTTGGAGTTGTTACACTATCTTCAAGATATTCTGATGCAGTTAATACGCACACGACTTTTGTTGATCTGCAATTCCTACATGCTATATCACTATGTAAATGAAGAAGTGTATTCAATTGTTGTTGATTTGGAAAGATGACATACGAAATGTTATCTACACAGAGATCATAATATCCATGATTTTTTGAAACCGAAGAGTGATGTTTACTCAATTCTCTCTCAATGACAGCAACAGCTTTTTCTTTCAAGCTTTTCAGAACTGATGAATTTACAAGCCAGAGACCTTCAGTCAGCTCAACAAATTGTGACTCTTCATTCACTCGTAACGCAATTAGTACCTCATCTGCTAACAGCTCTGTGAGAGCACGTTTTCCTTCCTCAATGTTCAATGGTGCTGATCTTCCTTTCAAAGATTGGAGAGCTGTAGTTTCAATAAACTCTAACAATTCTTCCCATTTAACTTGACCATTAGATATGTCAACCAAGTCCTGAATTAGACCGAACCATAATCGAATCTGAATAGCTCTATTTGTTGCAGATCCTATATCATGTATTGCGCCAATCAAATCTACATCTTCATCAACATCAGTCGTATCAGATAAATTAGTTTGAACCGAGGACTCCTTAGATATACTAGATTCATATGTCAAATTATCAATCACTGAATCTAAAAACCTTGGAAATGCTGATACTACATTAACATCGTTAAATTCCTCAGACGAATCCATTAGCTCCCTTAATTTTGCAGCAGCTACACTTCCTCTGACAATGACAAATAGTTCGCTTACACTATTCTGAAGCTTATTCATATGATTACGTATTTTCTCTAATGCTAAATTCAATGATGATGCTCTAAGATGTTCTGGAATCACTACCACTGCTTTGTTTCCAAAGACAATATCAGGTAAACCAGAATTCTCAGAAGAATTATACTCAAGTCCAAGTTTCCCAGATATATATTCAAGAATCACATGTCTGACAGCTTTCAAGACTTGTCCTGGAAGAGCAAACACAAATCCTCCATTAACAAGTGCTAGAGATTCTCTCTCCATACTACCTAGTGACACAAGATTATGAATTATCTCTGAAATATCATCATCGACAATACTAGAATCCAGTACAGCAATAAGATTCCTGATTTCTTCTTCCGTTGCCCATCCTTCTGCCGCTAGGAAAGCAATGACGTGACTCCCTAATCGATCAGTTCTGTTAAAAACAAGTGTTTGCTCGACAGATTCTTTTTTAGAATCAGGCATATCTATTTGTTTAACAACTTCTTCTACCTTGTCTGTCTTATCACTTTCAAAAATTAGATTTGAATCACTTTCAGTAGGAATTGATTCCTCATCTTGTTTTAAAATTGCAGGAAATAGTTTTGTAGCAATCTCAAACGTTTCGGTGTGAGGTATACTCATCAATGCTCTGCCGCGTTTCAATGTCTTAAGATATTGTTCTTGACTATCAGATAGGGAAAGAAATCTTCCACCAACTTGGCTATCATATGGTAAACGAAATACAATTTTTGTTGCAGTATTAGCTAGAATATTCGAGGAGATATTTGGTCTAGTCGATATTACAACAACTCCTTGTCCAGTTGCTCGTTGCAACATTACCATAGATTCACCAGTTGTTATATCTGCAGCAGATTGTCTTGTATAACTCTCTGGGACAAGATTACTAGCTTCTTCTAACACAACAATATGATGCAAACCTTCTGAAATTCCCCTCCTCATTGCATTATCAAAAATACGTTTGGCAATAAGATTGTAAAGTAGTCTCGCAGAATCCATTCCTCCAATTCGTGCAACATATGAAAGATCGAAAATAACACGCTTGTTTAATAAATCCGAAAATTGAACGGTCGTTGGTCCTCCTTTTAGGATTGAGCCCAATGGTTCACGAGTTAATATCTCAAGGCGATTGAGTAAAGCATCTCTAGTCATAATTCCCGTACGATCATTCCCTGCCAGCTCAATTATCTTACTAATCAGAAATTGAACTGAATTCCCTTCATCTAATGTATCTAAGACTCTAAATATAGAGTCTCGAAGTAATTTTTCCATAGCTGGAGAAAGCTCAGAAGAATCACCTCTTTCATTCAATAACTCTCTCAATATTACAAATGTGGAATGCGCATGGTTTTCATCGTCTGCCATTTCTGTATCAATCAGATTAATCACAAAAGAAACATCAAAACCTGGCTTTAGAACCATAACATCTGATTCGTCATGACCAACAAGATCAAGATATTCAGATCCTTTAACATCAAATATCAACCAAGGCACACTTGTTTTCTCACTTAACTGAGCCATAAGATGCTTTACGACTGTTGTTTTTCCAGTTCCTGTTGCTCCTAGAATTGCTACATGTTCTCTTAGCCAATCAATCTCGAGACCTACATTAGATAATAGACGACCTCCAAAAACTGCTTTTCCGATAACTAGTTCATTATCTATCAACTCTTTTTTAGGAACTGGGAAAACTGGGGCTTGTTTTGAAGCGATAACTGGTAACTGTTGAACTGGTGTGTTTACGAAGGATGACAGTTGTGCTGTATGCATTCGTCGACGTTTCAAATGACGACGAGTTAATATCCTAAAGATTGTCCGCCTTGATATTTTTCTATGAATAAGTTTGATAGAATCTCCGCCACCCCATATTGAATAAACTAATCCACTAATTCCCTCCAAGTGAGTATCTACATTTCCATCAATTGGCACGACTATTTTGAAGTATACTGAAGTATCAAACCAGCCTGCTCTATCATGAATCTCTTCATAACGAGCCAGAAGTTTTTTCTTTGAAGTATGATCTTTAAGTGATTCTTCATTTCGTTTTTCTTTAGCTTGAATATGTTTCCACTGACTTTCAAGAACATGTTTTTCTTTTCCTGGCTTAGCTGTAGAAAAAACGCATGTCATACTTGTTGTATATCCTTGCTTAATGGCTGTTGAAATGAAAGTTCCAATCTGAGTTGTTTCTTGAGTAGGAAATATTCGAGGTAATCCCTGAAAAGATATCAATCTTAGAGAGTGATTCTTCTTTTTAAAAACAAGATTCTGTGAATCAATATAAACATCTTCCATATTAGTTAAAATCGCATCTTGTAACAAATCGCCATCCAGAAGTTTCAATTCCACATTGTTTAATGAAGACAAAAGAATCGCTTCTGCTCTAGTAGCTTCTCTCCTTAGAATTTCATCAATTTGGTCCTTACTAGATCCAGCTGCAGTGATAAAAATGCGTAGGAATGGTTCTCCGTTTGATACACCTGCTTCAAAACCTATATTGACTGATTTATTCATTCCTGCACGCATCGCTAATAACATACTATCAATATACCTTGGTTTTCCATTTTCATCTAGGTATATCGAGCCAGATACCGACATAACATCAAGACAACATGTCCCAATCACATGATCTCCAAGCGTAACAAAAAATATACTATTCACATTAGATATTACAGGGTTCTGAAGTCGTATTTTCCTCAGAGTCAATGATAATCCTGAAAAAACAGGAACGAAACAAATAACCATTTCAACATACCCCTTCAAAGGAACTAAAGGCTGATCTATTAATCCAATCAATGGCAACACATAAACAGATAGAAGATAGAGCCACACGAATGTGGTTCCGATTATCCAGATTGGGCTCAAGTATGAGCTTTGTCTACTATCGATACTTCGAGAAACCAATCCTTCATCTTCCTGTTTCGATAAGCGAAATGGCATCCATAGAATCCTCACTTTACTTATTCAAGTATGATGACCTGTGAAGTCGAACCATCGTACTCCTGTTAAGCATAAGAACACCCCTAAACAAATCACAAATCATCAACTTCTCTATAGGAGAATAAAAACCCGGAAATAGAATTATGAAATAGTAACAACATTTCAGAGGTATAACTTCTGTATCTCAATAACTACTAGATTTACCTAGTTATTCCTCTGAATTTCAATCACAGTTTCAACCATTAAGTAAAGCAAACGAATAATTTCCCCAAGGGGGGATACGTTATCAAAAAATCAAACTGGTACCCGATTATACTCATGATTTTACTCGCATCTTCATTAGCTCTATTTAGTAACTATCCAGTTTCAGCAGAAGACGAAATATTGGTGACCCGAGGGGACGCAATTACAATAACAGTAACACTTCTTCAAAACAGTAATTATGGAAGTCCTATACCAGATCAAGAAATATTCTTTTTTGACCAAACATATGATACGTTTATTGGCATTGATAGAACAGATAGATATGGTATCGCATCTATTGAATGGGACATTCCTCTCAATCATGCTCTTGGACCAACAACTGTCAATGCAACATTTTATGGTAATGAAACTCTTTCTCTAGCACCTTCAAGTCAATGGACAATTTTGATAATATTATCATCTACAAATATCGAAGTGAATCAGATTTCTGAGATGCTTGCACCAGAGGATACCTTGTCCTTTTTTGTCCATTTAACCGATGACACAAATTACCCATTGTCAAACGCGACTATTAAAGTTCTCAAAGACAACATACTACTTTCATCGCACACAACAAATGTATCAGGATACATTCATTTTGAAATTCTATGTAATAGCACATGGATTACGCTTGGAAATAATGAGATTCGCGTTGTTTTTGAACAAGATTTGCATAATTACTTGAAATCATCAGAAGTTATGTTCGTAGTCGATATATCAAAAATATCAACTACTGTTTCCCTTCAAACTCCCTATCCCACCGAAGTAAAACTCAATGAATTTGTTAATCTATATGCTAAACTCTCTCAATTAAATGACTCACTACCTAATGAACCACTCAAAGTATTCTTAGATGACTCATTCTTACTTACTACCACAACCAATAGTTCTGGAACTGCTCCTATCAATGTGAATATTGATGAAAGATTCGTACTCGGGTTTCATAAATTGAAAATCCAATATAATGGGACTATTCGGTTCGCTGAATCATATTTTGAACTGCTTTTTTCTGTAATAAGTCCAGTACAGATAATTATTGATATTCCCGAATCAGTTGATATCGGTTCAAACATAGAAATCCAAATCAATATCTCTGATTTATTAAATCGTACTATTCCAATTTCACAAATTTCAATATTTGACTCAACTTCTAACCAGCAATTTACTTTTACATCCAACTCAATTGGAACAACAAACAATTTTCGATATGAGCTACAAGGACCTCCAGGAATTCATAGTTTGATTATTGAAATAACAGATAACCCATTCATTATGAATACTAGTTTAACTTGTAATTTTTCGGCTTGGTCTGTTCCAGACATATTGCTTTTAGATTGTAATGTCGATCAATACGCTTCTCCAGGTCAAGAGGTCTTCTTTGAAATCCAGATGAATGATTGGGCTGGGAATTGCTCTTTCAAACTGCTTAATCTTCTTATAGATAATGAATTCCAAGTTTCTATGCTTACCAATAATAGTGGTCGAGTAACCTTTGATTTTTCAGTTCCATACGTTGAAAAGCGATACAATATATCCATATTCTATACTGGAAACACTTCTCTATTCGAGTGTTCAACCAAGTATGAATATAGTCTCCAAGTTACCAGTCTAATGCCTGTACGACTCGAACTCGATTTCTATGAAATAGTTAATCCTCTGCGTGAACTTTCTGTATTTCTTATAATAAAAGGTTACAATGGAACACTATTACAGGGAGTTAAAGTGAGTTTCAATTGGCTTAATTCAATCTTTAATGCAATAAGCATGGAAGGTGGTATGATTATTCTACATCTCACAATCCCAACTGCAGGTGGAAGCTATGTTTTATTTTATGAATCCGAAACTTCTAGCTCAGTTCTTTCTGCTAGCGGATTATTCATTATTGAAATAGAAACATCCGACTTGATGTTTCTAGAAGGTGTTGGTATCACTGGTTTAGCAATTGTACTTGTTGTTTCTATTGGAATTTCAATAGTTCCTATTATTCATCGAAGATATCTCATAAGTTAGAACTGGATTATGGTGCTCCGGCCGGGATTTGAACCCGGGTCGGGGGATCGAGAGTCCCCCATGCTGGGCCGGACTACAATCGGTATCACTGTAACTAATCTACAATGGTCTACCGGAGCCGTAATGGTATGCCAGTCCGGAGCGCGAGAGGCCACGTCTGGAATTATACAAATAAGCCTTTCCCCAAAGTAAGAACTTTACTGCTTATGGCATATTGAACAGTTGAGTCAGACTGCTCCAACTATCTTGTAGGAGCTGTAGCAACCCCTCTACAACATCTTGTGCCCATCCCGTAGCCTGAAGGATGACTGCTATTACAATAGAAACTGTAACAACTGCGAGACCAAGGAGTAGACTTTCCTCAACCAATGGTCCTCCCTTTTCATTCCTAATCAGACTTTTCTTATTTATCAAAAATTTACACCTTAATCACCTGTTTAGACTAATCCTTTTAAAGCCCCCAAAAAGAATCATGTCTATTTTACACATCATGTTCTATGTATCTCATTGGATGTCCATTAAACCACATTTTTTCACTCAACATTTCAAGATCATATTGGTGCAAATTATCGCGAATGACTTCAATCAAATTTTCCAGTGCGGGAACATGACTTTCCACTCCCAAATCTCTCGCGTGGGTCATAAATGATCCATCATGGGACCAGTTATCGCTTAGTCCTTGACCACTATCATATACTCTATTTAGTCCACAGAATTCTAATATGCCATCAACAATGCCTCTTCTTATTTCAACAATCTCTTTTATTCTACGTTCTGATTTACCTGGTATTGGTTTCTCTAAGGTGACTATTAAATCCATCAAAGCAAGATTATCATTTTCTATTCCATGACCAAGCTTCCATCGAGAAACTAGACTTGACGCAGAATCACTATGACATGTTTGAATAGTGCGAAGACCAGCAGTTATCGCTTGAAATAAAGCTTTACTATGTTCCGCTGTCTGAATCTCTCCAAGAATTAGATAATCCGGTGACCTATGTAGACACTTGATTATTTCATCACTCTTAGTAAACTTCGATAGCTGTTCATCCATAGAATCTACTCTAAATCGAACTTGGTGGGATCCTACTTGATTTCTACTCTCGATAACATCTTCAACGTAAATCTTTCTCCACCACTTTGGAGTAGTCATATCTAAAGCATTCAACAGAGTGGTCTTACCAACTCCTGGTCCACCTGTAATTGTAATATTGAATCGACATGATATTGCAAAAAGTAATACTGCCGCCGCTTCAAGAGTCATCGTACCATTATCAATTAAATCATTAATTGAGAATGGATGATTTTTAGCTCGACGAATCTCAAGATGTAATCCATCGGGACTAAGTGGTGGTACACTCACAGAGAAACGCATCAATGCATTTTGAATTTTCAAATCCATTTTGAGAGACGGATTACTTCTATCTAGGTGAAGGTTACTCTCAGCACGTATCAGTGTAATAATTCTTGGTACTTCATGTTCTTGAAAAGTAATATCCGTGATACATCTACCAAACTTTTGGTGATCAAAATAAATAGGTTCTCCAGGACGGTCAAGATATATCTCTTCAACCCTGTCATCAAGTATGATTGGCATTAATGCTCCAAGCACACTTCGACGATGAGCTATAATTTCTGAAAGTAATTTTCTTGTTGTTTCATTAATCTCTGGTATTAGATTTATAATATATTTCGAAACATTCTCAGTTTCTCGTTCTAGCTTTTGAGTAACACTTTCTCTCAATGATAATGATATTGACTTATCACCAATTTGAACTGACATATGGCTCAAATCATCAATAAGTGACTGCTCTAAAGCAGTTTTAACTATTGGAACTGTGATATACACTGTCCGATTAGATTCTTTTCTTTTGAAAATGGATAAATGAGGTCCAACTTTGTATATTGATAAGATATTGTCTAATTTTTCCAATAATTGGTTATGAACACCTATGAAAACAGTTTCCCATCCCTCAGTTTTCCAAGAAGGCTCATTTCTATCTAAATTATTTAAATCACAAAAGTGAAGCAAGCCTCTTTCTGATTCAACTAGAATTATCTGTGATTTTCTATTTCCTAATTTCTTAATCTTACTAAGCCTTAGACAACCTTCTGTACTTCTCTGAGGACATGTTTCGCAACGCTTAATCTGACAATGAATTACATGGATATTTGTACTCACTCAGTTGGCCACCTTACATTCCTATCTAGTTATCTAGAGAATTGCAAAATAATCTCATAGATTGACAAAATAAGTCATTGAATATCAGCATGAGACAGCTCAATGACTTTTTTCATCATGCCAAAATGATCTCTGATGCTATACTCAGCCACTTCAGTAGCAGTTGATGCAAGCTTCTGAGTAAGAATTGCCCTTTTTCTATATTCAATAGCAATTAAACGATCACTAGCATATGCTGCAGAAACTGTAAATATGAAAGGATTCCTTCCCCCGCGTTTTGAAGCGGGGATTATCCTGAGAATTTCTAGTATCTTGTTTCTAAGAGCATTCTCATAGTCTTTTGTTTTCCAGCCCCGTGATTGAATCTTGCTGATCACTCTTGGACTATTCATCAACATAGAAATAACCCTTGGAACATAATCCTCTGGTTTTCGTATCTCCGGTGAATAACCTGTGATAGATCTTAGCCTAAGAGCCTCTCGCACAATTGCTCTTACGTTAACTCGGTGTCCGCATTTTTCAAACACATCAGCAATTTCATCAAGAGTTATTGGAGCTTCTTCCTTGAATTCTCTTACAGCCATAAGAAGACATACTGCAATTAATAGAATATTATTACTAACATTTCCTGTGGCTTCGTTCACTACTTTCTTGTAAAGATATGCGGTTCGATCACGGACTTGTTCATTAATCATAAGAAGCTTTGATACATGATTGAGTGTTCTGAGAGCTCTATATTTCGCTTCATTTTTACCAATTCTGACTCTTGTGCTATATATTGTCTTTAAACGCTTGAACTTCTTTTGCATTCTTCCGGATAATGCTTGTCCCTGAGCGTCTTGAAAATACTTGTCCTTGTGAAAGCCTATGTAACTTCCAAGACCATCTACAATATGCATCCGGTTTCCCAAGGATACATACATGCTCGCATCCGGAGAGTCACTGCTAGGTCGTTCTCCCATTTGATATGTGGGTAAAACATATTCCCTTGACAGTACTAAGCCACACTCAGCGCACACTATATGTCCATGACTAGTGACTATGAAACCACTGCAGTCAGGACAGGATTTCGAATTTGTTAGACGAGATTCACATGTTCCATCAGTCAAAAACCACACCCATTAAGAGTGTGCACAAATACTCCTAACTAAGTTTCAGATACTAAATATTCACTCACAGATATAACCAGTATATCTAGACGAACTATGAATGACCTTGAGCAGTCTTTTACAGTCTGGTCAGAAAGAGAGATGACCGAAAGTAATCAAATATTATATTCATGGTTTAGATTCTACAAAATGGCAAGGAAAAATCGCTCAGAGCTGAATGTACTGGCTTGCGTCGGAGTGGGCTTTGCAAGTGTAAATACTAACCGCAACCCACCCACTGATCCTACAACTTCGAGACCATTTCTCTCTAGTTTCTTAAAGACAGTGCTCTCAACATAGAGCTTTGATTGCTCACCTTTTGTGATTGGTTTAGAATCAATAACAACTGTGATTGCATCATTTGTATTCAATGTATCAGATAGAGCATCAGGAAGTTCCAATGTGAGCTTGGCACCATCACTCTTTGAAGAAACTTTTAACAACTTCAGTCTCCTAGTTTCTGTTTCCTCAATAGAGTCAATCACAGCAGTCTTGAGTCTAATCACCATTTATACTACACCTCTACGTGCCAGAGTATACAATTGACGGCATGTAATTACGAATTAAACCTACCGTTGAATCCGTGTGCTGTTTTTTAAGATAGGTAATAACAATCTACCGGTGTAATCAAGTGAAACGGAAAGCGACAGCACTTGTACTCGCAACAATCATCCTCCTAACATCCCTTACTATTTCTGTTTCAGCATTCTATTTTGATTTCCAAGATTTTGAAACAGACAGATTAGTCTATGAAGTAGGAGAAACAATCGATATGGTTGCAAGAGTCATTGCAGATTTCAGTGATGAAGGATGGTGTTTCGTTTCATTCGCAGTAGTGACCGATCTTGGGCCTTCATTTGCAGATGAATACTTCATAACTTCATCTCCTGCAGTTCGTTATCTTAATTCATCATATACTATTCTACCGAATCACACTTCTCCAGATATAACAGGTGTACAATCCTTTGTCCTCTTTTCTGTAGAGATTTTTGATACAGTGTTTCAGAGTGCTGGGAACAACATCGAAATAACAATCAACAGAGGTCACCTCACAGCTATTCCCTTATCATCTCTCTCTGTGCAATATGGACAAAACACATCACTTTCACTAAAAATTGCAAGTGTACTCAATAGTGATATTGTCTATGTAAATGAATTTGTAAATCTAAACGTTGAGGACTCAAATTCACAAACAGTACTAAATAAAAATGTGACAACAACTTCAGAAGGAATGCTTCATCTTAATTGGAGTGATTCATTTGGCTCTCCTGGTTTCTACAATCTTACAGTTTCTAGTGATGGAAATGAAGATTTTCTTCCCTTTACAGATTCATTTCAGGTCACTGTTCTTCCAGCTACGTCTAACCTGACTATAGTTTCTTTACCTGTTTCAGTATATTGCATGTCACCAGATGGAGAATACAACGAACAAGCTCTAATGGTAGTAGAACACACTGACTTAGAGTCAAATACTATAGATGACAGTACAGTTGAATGGACTGCACTTTTTGGTTCTGGAATATTGACAAATTTAGGGAATGGTCAATATTCAACCATGATTCCTTTCAATACTAGTCCTGGATCTTATCAAATCAATCTTACAGCCATAAACTCTCAATACCAACCAGCTAAAACATCAACTTTAGTAAATGTACTTGCCAACCAAATAATGTTCACTCCCACACAACCTTATTGGAATGTCACAAAGGGTGAAAATGTGACAATAGAGTTTGTCATTGAATCTTACCTTGATTGGAATCAGTCAATACAATTGCAATTCACTGATGAAACTCTAGAGTTTATACAAGTAATTGACATTCAGCCCCAAGTATCTAGTTTTCTTACAATTCCAATCTATCATAGTGTTTCGGTTGGGTTGCATACTGTAGACATATCATCTGTGAACGAGTTCTATCAGTTTTCAACTATCTTTCAAATCAATTTAGTTGTAACTGGAATAATGAATGGAAATGTATCATCCATAGTTGCTTTCTATAATGAAAATTTTAAGTTTGATTTAGAAATCCTTGATGACAATAATCAAACAGTGTCTTTTGTAGATATCGCCTTATTCTGCGACTATAATATCACACCTTTCGCAATAATCACTAATGCTAATTCAACCACAACGCAATCCGTTTCCTTACCTGCTTGGATATCTTCTAGCATCCATAATATTACTTTAGTAATTAGTAAATCATATTTCAAAACAATTAGCTGTTCGATATCTACTAGAGTTTGGATACGGACTACTATTACCATTGTGATTACAAATAATAAATAACAAACTAGGCATGAACTGCTTATTTGTTAAAGAAAATCAAGATTTTACCATTAATGATAAAATCTCATGTGGTTCAATCATGAGTCCACCCCCAATCTTGGTTAGGGGAACAACATCTACTAATCCTTTTACAGCCCGGCTTACTTCTCCCGATAGCTGACCGAGACTAAGTTCTGGCACCAATATTTTATCAACAGATCTGGCAAAATCTCTTATCACCTCATCAGGAAATGGCCACAATGTCCTTAGTCTTAAAGAACGAAGTGTCGGCTCTGAGATTATTTCCATCAATTCATCTACTGATCTAGATGTGCAACCAAATGAAACAATACCCCATTCAGCTTTACTAGGACCAGCAACCTGATAGTCTTTTAATATGTCATAAGCGTTCCGTATTTTAATTGACAATCTACGGACTAAGCTATCATGGACTTTTGGGTCTGCTGTTTTTCGAAATCCCGTATCATTGTGTGTAGATCCTGTTATGAGCAAGTCATGTCCATTACCAAATCTTGGCATCAATGCATGGCCGTCAGCATCAATTGCTCCATAGGGCAAATCCCCTCTCGCTGCAAACCGTCTCTTTACTAAAGTGCTTTTACTCTTATCAATTACAACTTTTTCTCTTGAATGTGCAATAATTTCATCTGACAATAAAATGACAGGATGTCGTAGTTTCTCAGACAGCTCAAATGATTTTATGGTAAGTTCATACGATTCTTGTGCTGAGTTAGGTGCCAGTACAATACTCTCATGGTCTCCATGAGTCCCCCACCGTGCCTGCATGAAGTCTCCTTGAGCTGCTTTTGTAGCTTGACCTGTACTTGGACCAGCTCTTTGTACATCGACTATAACACAAGGAGTTTCTGTCATGATTGCATAACCAATATTCTCTTGCATTAGACTAAATCCGGGGCCCGAAGTTGCAGTCATTGACAGTACTCCTCCCCAGGAACTACCAATGACCGATGAGATTGCAGCAATCTCATCTTCCATCTGAAGATACACGCCTCCAACTTTGGGGAGTTTTTCGGACATGATTTCCGCAATTTCAGAAGCTGGTGTTATAGGGTAGCCTGCAAAGAACCTACAACCTGCAGCAATAGCAGCTTCTGCACAAGCTTGATTTCCTTGCCAGAACTCAACCACTGTGTTATTGTCAGACATAGACATGGCTCCGAGTTGGAGCTGGATAATATAATCAAGATAAGTATACAGGTTTGTCCTAACTAGACATAAGCTCATCCACTCAGTAAGAATATAACTCTGACCAAAATTGCTATTTTATCATGAGTCAATCCCAGCTGTAAGAAACTTCTGTGCGCTGCTCTTCTCCTGTCAGTGTCATCAACAATTTTAAATCACGACCAGACACAATCGTGTTTTGGAATTGCGACCGTTGTCTAGTGGTTAAGATGCAGGCTTCCCAAGCCTGTGACCCGGGTTCGAATCCCGGCGGTCGCACCAATACTTTCGTCAGATTTAAGGGAGAATAATCTATTATATTCTTGGCGAGCGATGATTTCTATGACCCCTATGAGTCAAAACTGACGATGATATGGATCTTGAGTGAGGAGCTCGCCATTACTTTCGGCAAACTCCCCTTTTGTTATACATTTAATCGTACGTTCCGCAAATGCTTTTAAGGTGCCCAATCAGAATTGCTTCTGGACTGTAATGCCTCATGACTATGTTGAAGACGAACTTAGCAAACGTAGTGTGTTTAAGTCAGAGCAGTTCCTATCAATCGACTATGTACCTGAAAATCTACCTCATCGCCAAACAGAGATAAGAACGCTTGTTCAAAGTTTCAAGACTCTGATAAGTTCACCAGGCCGTACAAGTAATAAATTCATTATTGAGGGACCAGTGGGAACGGGGAAGACTGCGGTTGTTAAGAGATTCTCTGAACAGATGATTCAAGCTGCAAAAAGACGAAATATCCGGCTTCATAACATCCACATAAATTGTCGCGTCAACAAGACATCATACTTGGTCTTTCTTCGGGCATTGAGAGAATTCAAACCTAAATTTCCTAGACGCGGTCATTCACCTGATGAATTATTACAAATGCTTGTTGAAGTTCTTGATGATGAGGATCGATATCTCCTTTTAATTCTCGACGAGCTTGATTATTTCATCAGACAGAAAGGTGCAGACATTCTATACGACCTCACAAGACTCATGGATGACAGACTAAATGCGACGCAACGCCTTTCAATCATAGGAATTGGCCGTAAGATACCTCTGGATGATGATATCCTTGATTCTAGTACACGTAGTACACTTCAACGAAATATTCTTCGCTTTTCAAAATACAATCATGACGCACTTTATGATATTCTCAGAGATCGTGTAGAAATGGCTTTCGAGAAGAGAGCTGTAATGGATGAAACAATTCAAGTTATCTGTGACATCGCTTCTGAGCATGGTGATGCACGTTACGCTATAGAGCTTTTATGGCGTGCTGGAAAACATGCTGATAGAGAACAGTCAGACATCGTAATTCCTGATTTTGCTCGCCGTGCCAAAGCAGACACTCATCCTGAGCTTAGAAAAGAAATCTTTACTACACTACCTATCCAACACAAACTTTTGTTATTAGCGGCAGCTAGACAGCTGAGAGAGATTCGTAGTGCATATATCACAATAGGCGAAGTTGAAGAAATGTATCATTCGATATGTGAGGAATATTATGAAGAACCACGAGCACATACTCAAATCTGGGAATGGGTTCAAGATTTACATGCTCATGGTATCATAGATACAAAGAAATCAGGCACCGGTCAAAGAGGTCAGACTACTCTCATTGGGTTCTCTGAGGTCCCAGCTGATATACTAGAACAATTTCTTTCGGGATTGCTAGACAAGTCCAAGGAGGCAATGAGAAAATAGATGAACCCTGAAAGCTCACCTCAAGTTGCCATTGAAGACATATTCTCCTCACGAGGTAGAATCAAGATACTCAAAGAGCTGGCAGCTTCTAATGAATTAAACATCTCAGAGCTCTGTAGAAGAGTAGACCTTAATCATAGCTCGACGAAATCGCATCTCGAGGTTTTACTAAGATCAGGTCTAATAGAAGAGAAGAAATTTGGTAGAATCAAGATATATCGATACAAGATTGAAGATCTTAGAGCGCGGTCACTGAGAAGCTTATTCAATCTTTGGGAGTCATGATGAGGTATCCTTGACATGACTAATTATCTCTCTCGTTTGTTCTATCTTGGTGATAATTATCACGGCTCACAATACCAAACAGGTTTCTCTACAATCCAAGGAGAACTGATTGATGCACTCACTAGTTGGAGTGGAGAAAATCACTCTACTCAAACAATTCAACTGTCTGGAAGGACTGACAAAGGAGTGCACAGTATTGGACAATTAGCCCTGATTACTACAGAAAAGCAATTCAATATTGATAAAATCAATCGCTATCTTCCAGACGATATCATATTGTGGGCATCAACGAAAGCACCTAACAATTTTGTGCCTCGCTATAGTATACTCATGCGACATTATCGATATTATCTAGACGAATCTTGGGCTAATCTAAATCTTGATAGTGTTAAAGAAGCCGCATCTCTTTTAATTGGGTCTTATGACTTTGTTGAACTAGCAAAACCTGATGCTGGTCGAAGCACACTTACCACAATTCTAAACATATCTGTTAATAATTCAGGTGAGTATTATTTCTTGGATATTTTTGGAACTCGTTTCCTTTGGAAACTTGTACGTAAAATAGTCACACTTCTTACAGAAATTGGAATTGAAAGAGTAGGACTTGAAACCATCAGCAACATTCTTCTTGGGCAGAAGGTCTTTGCGAGTGGCATTAAACCCGCTCCACCAGAAAACCTAGTCCTTGTAGAAACAATAACACCGATTAAAATGAAGACAAGTAAATATGCTATCCGCATAATTCAGAAACAGCTGAGCAATAAACTCGAACAATATAAACGATCAATAAGAACCGTGAGTAATCTTATCGATTACTTTTCTGGTTCAATGATGATTTATCAACATTCAACCAATTCGCGAAATCAGTCAAATATTGATGATTTATCTTTAGAATCTCATGAATGATATCAAGGTGTGTTTTTCGTACTCTTTTCTTTGAAACGCCTGTCAATTTAGACAAGGATGCCAAAATTTCAGATTGTTTATCCCGTTTTCTGTCACCTTGCCATACTAAAAGAGGCCATGTAGGTTGTGAATATTTGACGCGCCGAAAAGGTGTTTCTGACCGACTCATAGCTACTCCCATGGACAAGAAATCATAGACATAAGCAAGCAGCTTCCAGTTCTGATTTATCATAATTCTTCCAAGTGTTAAATCAGCCAGAGAGAGTTGTTCAAATCCATTGTCCAATTCTTTTGGAGTCATAAGATGAAGATGTAGATTCTCTTCTAGCCATAAGACCAATGAATCATGATTTAACTCTGATTCAGATAGTACTCTTCTTGCCATTTTCGAATCAGCTGAAGCAAATAAATGACGCAAAGTTTCTTCATCTCCTCGTTTTGAGTCTCTAACAACTGACTCAACCACTAGAGATGTCAATCCACTCCTTACCTGAGACTCTAAATCTGAAATTGCAGCCCGTAAGTCCCCCCCGGCGCCTTCAACAATCTCGTCAAGGACTTCGCTAGACACTTCAACATTGTTTTCCAACAATATCTGTTTCAAAATCTTTTCGACATCATTATTCTCAATATGACCAAAAGTGAAAACTTGGCAGACCTTCATCAAATCCTTTAGCCGAGGACTATTTGGGTCATTAGCAGTCATCACAATTGGATATACTGAATCCTTGACGACTTTCAGAATTGCTCCAACACCACCTCTATCACTAGTCCCGGACAGACCATCTACTTCATCCAACAAAATTAGTCTAGGTCTGCCATCAAGAGTTTGTTGTGTAGCTGATCTCCAAACTAGTGTTTCAATACTGTCCCTATTTCTTTTATCACTTGAATTAAATTCAACAAGCTCCATGTCCAAATCATTAGCCATAGCCCCAATTGATGCAGTTTTTCCTATTCCCGGTGGTCCAATTACAAGAGCAGCTCTTTTACTTGGTATTTTCGATATCCAAGACACAACCCACGACTTCAGTGCCCTAATTGTTTCTTGATTTCCAACTAGTTGCTCAAGTTTTTTAGGACGATGTTTCTCAGGCCAAGGTAAACCTTCGTTAATCATTTAGGATCACTACCTCTAGCTCACAATCCTATACGTGCTAAAAGCGCTGAAAGTTGAATCTCTCCATTGGCTCCTTCAGACAAACGGAACTCAATTTCTGCTGTCTGGTTTAATATATCCAGACGTTTTTGATCCGCAAGACCAAGACTGTCTATCTCACGATGTATCTGTTTTACTAGGTCCACAGGCGAAACACCCTGCTGATACATAAGATTCCGTAGGCTATCAAGTGACTGAATGTATTTTCCTTCTTGAGCATCATTGAGCATTTTTCTCACAGTTTCTGGGTCAGCTCTTCCTGAGATTGAGTATACAACCTCATTACTTACCTTCTGATTTGCAGATGATGCTGCCTGAAGAAGATTGATAGCAGCTCTCATATCACCCTCTGCTAGATACAAAATTGCTTCAGTACCACTCTTAAGAAGTTTAACTCCCTCTTTGTTGGCTATATGTTCTAGTCTGCTCGCAATGTCATCATTACC
This sequence comes from Candidatus Thorarchaeota archaeon, assembly GCA_016840855.1. Lineage (GTDB taxonomy): Archaea > Asgardarchaeota > Thorarchaeia > Thorarchaeales > Thorarchaeaceae > SMTZ1-45. The sequence continues at coordinate 18,690 of JAEORO010000255.1, forward strand.
AAGTCTCGAAAAACGGAATATAGCACATCTTGATTGAATCGGTGGAATTATCCTACTTGAATAATTACAAATCAATATCATCCTACATGAAACCGCATATGATTCCATAGTACGTCTCAAAGCATGTTGAGCATCTGCTGTTAGGTGATCCGCTTCATCAAGAACCAGTATCTTAAATGGTGCATCGCCTGATGCCATTGTCCTTGCAAAGTTCTTTATTTGATTCCTCACAACATCGATTCCTCTCTCATCGCTCGCATTCAGTTCCATAAAATTACGTTCAAACGAGTCACCAAAGAGGTCTCTACACATAGCCATTGCTGCAGTGGTTTTACTGGTTCCAGGTGGTCCTGCAAACAAGCAATGAGGTACGGCCTTTGTTTCAACAAATTTCTTCAGGCTCTCAATTATTGATTCTTGATCTATAATTTCACTCAAGGTTGGAGGTCGATATTTCTCAGTCCACAGGTCTAAATCCATTTCTACTTCCCACCAATATTGATGTCGTGACAATCTTCTAAGTCTACAAGATTCTGTGACGAATCTTCCAAAGCGCCTTAAAAGATTCTCTGGCACTAGAACCAATTTGTTCAGATGAGAAACACAATTAATCACTCTGGCTCGTTACCACAGAGCAAGGGCTTTATCTCAAAAAACAAACGATGAGATGTGGTTCTTCATGAAGATATGTAGTGAAGTAAAGGATGAAATGAAGCGTTTTAAGATGATGTTTCTCAACGAAACCAGAGATTGCATATTTCAAAAACCAATATCTGAGATTGTTGTTGGAGGGAATAAACTAGGTCCTTTCAAGAAGGGGGATCGTGTTAATCTTCCTAATTGGGTAATAGAGCCACTTCTGAAGCATGAAATTGCGGATGTTGTGCCAGAAGATGCATATGACTCATTAAGAAGACTTCAGAATCTTTATCGAGAAGAGGAAAAGCAACCTCATAAACTTCAAACATTCCAACCATATCTATATACTGCGCTCAACAGGAAAGTCCTTCGACTACAGAGCGATAGAACATCTATAGACCCCAGGAAATATGACGAAATCGAAAAACTTCAGCGTATGATTCCATTTCTAGTAGAAACTCGATTATCTAAGATACTTCGAGTTGCTAAATCAGGAGCATACCAAGAGAAGAGGAAACAAATGGCCTATGAAGAACGATGGCTATGCGAAGAGCTAATTGACTTGCTCTCAGGTTGGCGCCAAAATATTCTGGAATAGGTAATTAGAATTAGTGCCGTTAAATACAAATTAAGAAGAATTAGGAGTTGAATATCGGCAGAAGATTGTGCGTTCATGAACATAGAATAAATGTCGAGGCTAGTAAAGATGTCCAGTTATGATGAACAAGAAAGATTCGAGGAGTTCTTAAGAACATACAAAGATGAACAAGGAACTCTAACTTATTGGTCAAGAATCCAACAAATGTCAATTAATGATGAAATATCACTTACTATCGACTTCCAAGATTTGATAAGCTTTGATAATGTGTTCATGGCACTAGCATCAGAAGATCCTCAGAAGTTCCTAGAAATGGCAGACAACGCTCTAATTTCAGTACTTCGTATTGAAGATCCAGATTATGTTAATAGTCTTGATGCCAGTCTCATCAAAACGCGTTTTGTCAATTACCCCGAGCATGTAGCTTTACGTGCTCTTCGATCCCGTCATATTGGAAAACTGATACACATTAGTGGAATCATGATGAGAGCTAGTGTTGTCAAGCCACTATTAGTCCAAGCAATGTTCCTTTGCAGAATCTGTCAAGCAGAAATACCCCAACCTCAAGAAGAAGGAAGATACACAGAACCAGCCTTGTGTCCAGTCTGTACAAAGAAAACACCGATGCGTTTGTTACCTCAAAAATCCCAATTCAAGGACTGGCAAAAAGTGAGAATTCAAGAATCACCTGAGGAGCTTCCACCGGGTCAGATGCCTAGGTCTGTTGATGTAATTCTAGAGGGTGATATTGTTGATATTTCCAGACCAGGTGAGTTAGTCAAAGTGACTGGAATACTTCAGACATCTCCTGATTTTTCAAGAAGAGGTGGAAAGCTAGCGACATTCAATGTATTTATTGAAGCAAATGGTATTGAGATATCTGAAAAAGAGTATGAACAACTTGAGATATCTGATGAGGATGAGAAACGAATAAAGGAGCTAGCTGAGGACCCATATGTTCACGAAAGAATACATGCATCAATTGCACCATCTATCCAAGGCCATGAACACATCAAAGAATCAATTGCGCTTCTTCTTTTTGGAGGAGTTGGAAAGACTTTACCTGATGGCACCCGACTTAGAGGCAAGTCAAACATTCTGATGATTGGAGATCCTGGAACAGGAAAAAGTCAGATCCTCAAGTTTGTAGCTGGACTTGCAGCAAGAGGACTATACACCTCTGGAAAAGGGACCACAGCGGCTGGACTGACCGCAGCTGTTGTTCATGATACCGAATCTGGTGCGATGACCCTTGAGGCTGGAGCTCTAGTGTTATCTGACCAAGGAATTGCTTGCATAGACGAATTTGATAAAATGGATCCCAATGACCGCACTGCAATACATGAAGCAATGGAACAGCATACAGTTAGTATAGCGAAAGCTGGAATCGTTGCAACCTTAAATGCAAGAACTTCTATTCTCGCTGCGGCTAACCCAACATTAGGACGCTATGAATCTTCACTCTCTGTCCAAGACAACATAAGGTTACCATTTACTATTCTTTCAAGATTTGATTTAATATGGATCATGGTTGACACTGTGGAAGCAACAAGAGATCGTGAGCTAGCAAAATTCATACTTGACATGCACCAGATGAAGAAAACACAGGATCAAGGTGCAACACCACCTATTGCTCCTGACTTTTTGAAGAAATATATAGGATATTCTAATCGCTATGTTATTCCTCAATTATCACCGGAAGCCGCAGAAGTCATTGAAAACTTCTATGTAGATCTTCGAAAAAGTGCTGAAGGGGGAGCTTCGCCAGTACCAATTACAGCTCGACAGTTAGAATCACTTGTTCGTTTAGCAGAGGCGCGGGCTCGAATGGCGCTACAGTCTAGAGTTTCCAAAGAAGATGCTCAAGCAGCAGTTCGTCTCATGGAGGAGTCTCTGCGTATGGTAGCACTCGACAGGATAACCGGGAAAATAGACATCGACCGTCTCGTCTCCAAAATGAGCGCATCACAACGAAGCTCATCAGACATCATCATCAAGGCTATCCGTGATATGGAGTCTGAAGGAACATCAACTGTGAACAGGGATGCCTTGATTCAAAGAGCTGTTTCAATGGGCTTACCCCGTGAACGTGCTGAGGAAGTTATAGAGAAACTATTAGCTGAGGGAATATTGTATAGTCCACGCGAGGGTAAAATCAGACATTCTCAAAGTTAGTTAATTTAATCAAATATTGCTAGTATGTTGTGGAGAGGAGAAATATTCGACTGGATGAGCTGGACATCAATAAAAAAATAATCACGCATCTTCAAGGTCAAGGAATCTTAGAGCTCTTTCCTCCTCAAGAAAATGCTTTTAGAACAGGAGTTCTTACTGGTCAGAACCTTGTTCTAGCAATCCCCACAAGCTCAGGAAAGACCTTAGTTGCTGAAATTTGTATGTTAAAATCTATACTCGGCGGACGTGGTAAAGCGCTTTACCTTGTACCATTGAAATCACTTGCTCGTGAGAAATATACTGAGTTTAAGAAATATGCATCATTAGGTATTACTACAGCAATGTCGGTAGGTGACTATGATTCTCCCGGAAGGAACTTACATGATGCTGACATTGTGATAGTGACAACTGAACGGGCTGATTCCTTAATTCGTCATAAAGTTGAATGGATCAATGATATTGGAATTGTTGTCGCTGATGAAATTCATCTCATTAATGATTCAAAGAGAGGTCCTACTCTTGAGATGGTATTAGCTAAAATCACCCAAATTGTAAAAGATATTCAAATTGTCGCACTAAGTGCAACTATCTCAAACTCTAATCATATTGCTGAATGGCTTCGTGCCAAACTCGTGATGGATACTTGGAGACCTGTACCATTAAGTGAAGGTGTCTATTTGGATGGACAAATTAATTTCTATAAAGATGGAAGACGCACATCAAAGAGCATCAGTAGGACCCGAAAAGATGAACTAGCAGATGTAGTTTGCGATACGCTTGATGATAATGGCCAAGTTCTTGTTTTTGTGTCAAGTCGTCGTTCGACCATTGCAGTTGCCAAGAAACTTGCGCCTTTCCTTCGCCGATATTTAACAAATGATGCAATACAACAGCTTTCTAAAGGAGCATCTAAGATTGGTGGTTTTCCATCAGCTCCCGAGGTTTCTAAAACACTTGCACGACTTATAGCAAATGGTGTTGCTTTTCATCACGCAGGTCTTGATAACCATGAACGTGCACTTGTTGAAGACTACTTTAAGGAAAATCTCTTGAAAGTAATTGTTGCTACCCCGACTCTCGCTGCTGGAGTAAATCTCCCTTCAAGACGTGTGATTATTCGTGATTATAGGCGTTACGAACTAGACCGTGGAAGTTATCCAATCCCAACTCTAGAGTACAAGCAGATGGCTGGACGTGCTGGTCGACCAAAATATGATGAATATGGCGAAGCTGTTCTAATAGCACGAACTGAACCAGAACACGATTTTCTCATAGATAACTATACATTATCAGAACCTGAAGAGATTACGTCCAAGCTAGCATCTCCGCGTGCAGTTCGCATGCACCTTTTGGCATCTATTGCAACAGAGATGACAACAAACCGTGAAGAGATAGACTCTCTGATTAGAAGTACATTCTTCTCACATCAATTTGACCAATGGGAGATTAATCATCATATTACATCAGCTCTAGGCTTTCTTGAGGAAGGAAATCTGATTGAAACCAGTTCTGATGGTTCCTATACTGCGACACTACTCGGTAAGAGAGCATCACAATTATACATCGATCCATATACTGCAATATTGTTTCGTGATGTTTTATCTGGAACTGACAACCACAGCATTATAGGCATCTTACATCTAATCTGTCATACACCAGACCAGCTACTCACATATGTAACAAGCTCGGAAGCTGAAGAGTATGAAGTTGCTTTGGACGAGTATCTTGATCAACTTATGATTGAACCACCTTTGGAAGAAAATCCTCGCATCTATTCAGAGTTCTTGGCTCAGATGAAAACAGCATTGTTACTTCAAGATTGGATTTCTGAAAAAACTGAGAAAGATCTTACAGAAAAATACAATGTCGGTATGGGTGATGTCCATCGATTTGTACAGTCTGCAGAATGGTTAGCATATGCAGCATCAGAAATTTCCAGAATATCAAATGCAACCAGTCATATTACTCCTCTCAATAATCTGAAGCTCCGACTTCGTCATGGAGTACGTTTAGATATTCTGGAACTTGTAAGTCTTAGAGGAATTGGAAGAGTAAGAGGCAGAATTCTACATAATCACAAGTTAATCAGTTTGTCAGATTTATACAATGTCCCTATTGCTGAATTAGCCAGAATACCTACTATTGGTACATCAATAGCAGAATCGATTAAGAAACAGCTTGGTATTGACATTAAACTGATACCTACTGATATGGAAGATGTAGATGATTATGATGATGCCATAGATTCAATGCAAACGCTGTTAGAAGACTTTGGTGAGTAGTTCCTTACAAAAGAAGAGACTCCGCTACAACCTTCTCTATTAGCTTTCCTGTATATTCACTTGCCATATTACTTTCTTTGTATGTATCATCAAATGATGTTACACCTAAACCTGCTAGCTCTTGAACAAGATTCAATGAACACATACCCATTACTTCAAGATTATATCCTCCTTCAAGAAAACATACAATTCTTCCGTTTGAGAATGAATTCGCCAATTCTTTCAGCCTTGAATTCATCATCGTGAAACCCGATGTAGTGAGGCCGAGGTTAGTTAAAGGATCCATGAAATGTCCATCATATCCAACGGATACAAGTATGAAATCAGGATTATATGAATCTGCAATAGGCTCAACCACTTCCGAAAAAGCACGATTATAAGATATATCTCCTGCTCCTGGATACATTGCAAGATTTACTGTATAACCTTCTCCTTCTCCTACTCCAATTTCATTTGGAAAACCTGACCCTGGAAATAATGTTCTTCCATCTTGATGGAGCCCTATGTATAACACATCTTTAGTAGAGTAAAAACTCCGCTGTGTCCCATTTCCATGGTGCGCATCATAGTCAACTATGAGTACTCGCTTAACTCCATGCTTTTCTAAAAGATGTTTAGCAGCCACAGCTATATTATTGATAAAACAAAAACCAAATGCTTTCTCGTATTCAGCATGATGACCTGGGGGTCTACACAAAACTAATGCATTTTCAGATTCTCTTTCTATGACCCTATCAACTGCTTCAATTCCTCCACCTGCAGCATATAACGCTGCATCATACGTGTATGAATTAACAGAAGTATCCATGGTATACATTCCTTCCCCCCTCTCTGATCTTGCTCTGATTCCCTCAAGATACTCCTTACCATGAAGCTTATACACTTCATTTAGAGGAGCTTTTCCCGGAGTCAGGAGATTTATTCTCTGATTATCTAACAGACCTGCAGATTTAATTGAACTCAAAGCACTTCTCAGCCGTTGGGGGCTCTCCGGATGATTTGTAGACATGACATGCTCAACGAAGATATCATGATATACTAAATCAGTAACCATTGTGACAACATCTCCGCTCTTGATTACAACTAGTATAGTGATTATGAAGATACTGATAAGTCGAATCCTTGGTGTTACAACCCAATAAAAAAGGAACACGTGTTCTAAAATCCATACAACCTAGTCAAACAGTGGTAATGTTTATCTTTAATCTAAAACACGGCACATATAATCATGAGTCATCCTTTCCTCTCATGCAATATGGGTCGGTAGTCTAGCTTGGTATGATTCTTGCTTGGGGCGACTGAGGAACTCACGCCTTAGGTCACAGAATGCAAGAGACCGGGAGTTCAAACGAGTTGGGATTTTCCCAATCGGAATATGTCTCCCCCGGCCCACCACTTTTACCACAGCCTGTTAATATATTTCCCACAAAGTTTCGTAGATAGGACCCGAAGAAGTCAATGTGCTCTTCATCATCTTAAATTTCGTAACGGGCATTGTTCCTGCCGCTTCATTTACAAGATACTCTAGATTGTCAGCAATCCGTTTTGAATCCTTAACAAAACGAACTCTAGCAATGGTAGCATGAGGAGTATATTCTCTCTTCTCCAATTGATAACCAATCTCAACCAATGAAGAATCAATTCCATTCTTTAGTTTCAGAACTTCAGATGCATTTTTCGTAACCCCAATCCAAATTATTCTTGGTTTCCGTTTATTAGGAAATGACCCTACTCCTGCTATTTCAATCTCAAAGGGCATTATCTCAATCCTTTCAAGACATGTCTTAATCTGATCCAACCTATGTTGTGGAGTATCACCAAAGAAACGTAAAGTGAAATGAATATCTTTAGGCTTTACAACCTTCATCTTTGCTGCAGTTAGGTCTAATTTTTCCTGAATCACTTGAATTTTGGATAATATTGCTTGATCTTCAATATCAATGCTCAAAAAAGCTCTAACTACATCCGTCATATCTATGCATCCTCAAGTGATTGACAATATCATATCCTCAATATTACAGTGACGCTAGGTGGTTCTAGGCGAATTCTTAAAGGCCAAACGCATGACGAAAGTGTATTGACGCCCATCAAATAATGGGATTTTCGAAATATAACAGAGCTGAGAGGTTTCTGGTGGGAAATATGAAACTAGTAATAGTAACTGGTATGCCTGGTGCTGGAAAGAGTGGCGTTGCTCAAGCATTTTACGATGCTGGCATTCCAATAATTGTGATGGGTGATGTAATACGTAACGAAACCCGCAGACGTGGTCTTGAACCAACCCCAGAGAATACCAAGAAAGTCATGCTTGAACTTCGAGAAAAAAGTGGTAATGGCGCAGTGGCCCTATTCTGTATAGATGAACTGAAAAAACTTAGCTCTGAAATGGTTGTAATTGAAGGATGTAGAAGTATCGCTGAGATTGATGTCTTTGATGACTGCGCTGACTCTGTTGTAATTGTATGTGTTCATGCATCTCCAAAATCACGTTATACAAGACTACGCGAACGAAATCGTGAGGATGCACCTCCAAGTTGGGACGTGTTTCGAGAACGTGACATCAGAGAAATCTCAGTAGGTCTAGGAGGAGTAATAGCACTAAGTGATATCATGCTTGTAAATGAAGACACACTGACTGATTTTCAAGAACAGTCAAAAAAATTGGTCGAGAGGCTAACATAAGTTGGAAGTTCTTCTAATATGCCCAGTAAACCCAACAGAAGACATCAATAAAGTGACAAAAGCTCTTGAAAATCTCTTAGGCACAGTTGACTCTTTAAAAACAGATAATGATCACGCACAAGAAATCTACCTATCCTATACTAATCGAAACATACTGAATGTCATACGTCAGACTATTCATGAAACAAGAATTATTGATGCTGCCAGAAAACGATTAAAAAGGAACTGGAATGGCACTTCAACAAAAATCTATTTTGATAAACAGGCAGCCTATGCCAAAAAAACACGAATTATTGACGATGATGAGGAGCTGCCGCCTTTAGGTAGTATTGAAATCGTTCTTTCTTTTGACTCTGAAACAGAATTCGAGGGATTTGTGAATTGGTTCACGCCACCAACAAAAGATGGAAGAATTGTTCACTACTAAACACTAAGTGTAAGTAATTCCCTTACTAATCCGCTATGAACTCTAATCTGAAGAACCTGATTGACTACAAGTCCCATCCTCTCAGCCAAATCTTGAAGGTTCATCTCTTGGCTTCCACAGATACAGATACTCTCATCACGACGCCGCAGAATAGAATCAACATCTCCAAAGAGCGCTTCAACAAGATCAATAGCTTGAGCGCCTCTAGTTGAACTTGCTCGTCCATAAGGTGGGTCCGTTATTATAGAGTCACACATACTAACTGGCAATCTTCGAACATCTCCCTGAATGAGATTGTAGTTATTCCCAATCGAAGAAAGATTCACTTTACTACCAGTAAGCAAACGCCAATTCAAATCAATTCCAACCGTTCTTGCACCTATGAATGATGCTTCACAGAGAATACCACCGCCTCCACAGAATGGGTCTAGCACAACTTCGTTTGGTACTACCCGGACAAGATTGCACATTACTCTGGATAAGGTTGTATTCATCATACTAGGATGAAAGAAAGGTTTTCGTCCTGACTCTCTGCTTCTTAGCATTGGTCTTAGTTTTGATGCAACTGACTTGCATACTCTAACATGCTTCTTAGAAAATATGACAAGAATGCGTATCTTAGGATAATCGAGATTAACTCTAGATCCAACAACCTGACTGATATGTGCACCAAGCCTGCTTTCAAAATCTAATCGTTCAGCTGCTGATGCTCCTTCGCTAGTTGAAATTGTTCTTACAGAAAATGTTTCATCAGAACCGATATTATTTTTCAAAACATCATCGGATAAGCTTTCAATTAAGTCATCTTGTTCATCTATTTCTGTAAGCACAAGCCCGGCTTCCTTGACCAATGCCGCACGCTCAAGTAAAAATGGAATCATATTCTTTTGAGAATCCATTAGACCAATTCGGCCATCCCAATTGAGCACAGCATCACTCTTTGATAAATGAATCAATGCATTTACTTCTGCTTTAGCGGCACTAATGTGCTCACCAGATACATAGACAAAATATGTGGTCAAAAACTCATCACTCGTATAAGTTATCGCCGCCTGCAAAAATACGTTGCATCTCTCCATACAACACATCAATTCCAGTCATTTCTTTTGCAGAAACTGGCACAATAGCAGTTGCAGTATCCAGTGATTCGAGCATCTCCATGATGGACCTAGAATATTCTCTCCTTAGTCCTTCTGAAGAGGATTCAAGAGATTCCTCAAGTAGATACAATTCAGAACCCCAGTCTACAATCTCTTCTACTTCCTTCTCAGTTAGAATGTCTGGTTTGCTCAAGACATTTAATTGTGGGAGACCAAATCGAATGCTAATTGAAATTCCGAGGAGTGTAGATGAAAGATATCCAGTTGGAGTACGCGCTATATTAGAATCAAGCAGATAGAGAGAAAGTGCTGGGTCATCACCTCTTAGACTAGATACCATCAAAGGTCCCGAGTTACGATATGCAAAAAGCTCCATCTGTCCTGGACAGTCTACAAGCACATAGTCACGGTCTGTATCAATAATTTCATCTCTCATATCGTTGACACTACTAACTGCCATATCTAATGAAGCCACCAGAGCTCCATTCGGACCCAAACCAAATGATCTCATAACTTCGCCATAGTCAACATATTCTCTGATATCAATATCACTTGTATATGGAGGCGAGTCCACACCTGGATCAAGATTCACAACAGCCACACTCAGATCTGACCCTACCAGCCACTTTTCAAGGGATGAGGTGAGTAATGACTTTCCTGAACCAGCTGTGCCAACAATGAATGTGAAATACATCTATAGTACCGACACGAATTGTTAAAGCAAGCTCTTTGAGTTCTTCGGTACGATATCATCTTTCTACAAACTCATCACTTTCAAATTAACCAGCTTCATACAAATTGGTATTTACACAACTCTTATAGCGATTCTAAAAGGCTGAGATATTATGGATAATAGTGAGGCTCTCCGAAGGCTAGCAGAAGCAATGGCTGGTGAGATATGCCTCGCAGAGAATGATCCTGGCGCTGTCATGCGACGATGGCGCGAAAGATTTCATATCTCACAAAAAAATCTCGCCAAGTATCTTAATGTTTCACCTTCTGTCATAAGCGATTATGAGAGTGGTAGACGAAAATCACCTAGAGTTGAAACCATCAAACGGTTTGTCGAAGGTTTGATTGAGATGGACGCATCTGATGGTGGAAGGGTAGCTATGGCATTGGAGAAGTTGATTGCTCCCGAAATATCCTCTGATGCAATTCTTGACAGTCGCGAATTTGGATTTCCAATCCCTTCTCGGTTGCTTGTAGAACACCTCAACTGCAAAGTCCTTACTCATAGGAATTTACTTGATAGGGATATCTATGGCTATACAGCACTTGATAGTATCAAAGCTATTGTTAGTCTCACTCCGCAGCAGCTTCTCCGACTTTATGGTGGAACAACTCAACGTGGAGCTATCCTCACTAACGTTACTACTGGCCGTTCTCCAATGGTCGCAATCAAAGCCAGCCAAATTGGTACTTCTGCTGCAGTAAAACCAGCTGTAGTGATACTTCAAGGAGTGAAAGAGTTAGATCCACTCGCTATCCGAATAGCTGATAGTATACATCTACCTTTATGTATATCTGAAATAAGTACAGCAGAAGAATTGGTACGAGAAATTCGGTCATTTAACCCTCAGATGTAATACTCATTAAAGAAGGTGAAATATATTGAAATTTTCTATGGAAATCAATGATCCAATCCATGGTTTTATCGGTATTACTGAAACTGAGGCTAAAATCATCAATTCACTTCCCTATCAGAGACTACGAAGAATCAAGCAGCTCTCAGGAGGACATTTTGTTTACCCAACAGCAGAACATACTCGTTTTGGCCATTGTATTGGTGTAATGTACCTTGCAGGGCTCAGCGGTAGAAGGCTTCTGAGTCGAATGGGACTTGGGGATCAGAAGCTACAAGAAGTAAGAATAGCTGGTCTTCTTCATGATATTGGCCATGGTCCTTTTAGCCATGTCTTTGAGGAAGTTCTCATAGAAAAACGTGGAATGAATCATGAGGATGTTACAGAGTGGATAATACTCAAGAGTGAGTTGGGTGATTTACTAGATGGTGATGGAATTCCAAAGAAAAGAATTGCTGACCTCGTTCGAGGTCGCCAAAAGACCAAGAAAGACGCAATCATTGCTGGTATTGTAGCTGGACAAATTGACTCTGATAAGATGGATTATCTAATTCGAGACTCGTTTTATTGCGGAGTGAATTATGGGCTTGTAGATATTCACCGCCTGATTAATAGTATTGAAATCTCAGAGAATTATCAGATGCAATTTGATATCGCGGCTAGAGGTGCATTAGAATCATTTCTTGTAGCAAGGTATGAGATGTTTCTCAATGTATACTATCATAAAACGGTACGCAGTGTCGAAGTGATGTTAGTCAAGCTAATAGAGGCTGCGGATAAAGTCCTTGAACTTACAGGTTTCACAGCTCCTGAAGAATTTCTAAAATTGGATGATATGTCGCTTATATCCAGAATCCGAACTATAGATTCTACTGAATCAGAAGATGCCAAAGAAGCTGTAAAAATGGTCAATCTTCTTGATTCTCGTGTCCTATACAAATCCGCCTTTGAAAAAGTCATTCATACACAAGATCGGTTTGTATCTAAAATACTTACGAAAAAGAAGGTACGCGAGAGCATCCAAGAAGAAATCGCAACGATAGCAGGAGTCAATTGCGATGAGGTGATAGTTGATGTTCCCACTCTTCCCTCAGTTCCATACAACCCTCACCAGCTTGATCCTATGGAGATAGGTATTTTTGAGGTGTTCGATGGAAAGAAAGTTTCTCACATTCTCTCAGAGTATTCTAATATTGCAGAAATGATGAAAACATACCTTGATGTAATTCGAGTATATACGTTCGACAAGAACCGCGTAAAAGTAGGAAGAGCTGCACGTGAAGTCTTCCAAGAAGTTCCTGATACTGCGCTAATACACATGTAATTTTTTCCAAATATATGGTAGTTAATTGTACATTCAACTTGCAAATGAATCATGCAAATTTCTTCATTCTGTGTGGTGGTTATATAGTCACGATATGGATTCTACTTTGAACCCAACTTTCCGTCCGGAGCTGAGGACTTGAGCGACGAGCTAACTGAAACTCTTCAGAATATTAAAACCATCACCGGTGTTGAAAATGTCGTCTTAATTCAAAAAGATGGGCTCCCTGTAGCAAGCGCAGGAGTATGGTTCAGTAAAGATGAGGTATTTGCTGTAGCATCCTCCACTTGTGCAATCTTTGGTGTGGCCAAACTTATACATGGAGATTTTAAGTATCTACTAATGGAATCCGATACATCCAAGGTTTTCCTTGCGTCATTACCAAATGATCCAGACTACTTTTTAACAGTTACAACAGCGCCTCGTGTTAATCTAGCAGCATTATTCATTGAGATGAAAGACAGCCTCTCTAGGCTATCTTTCCTTCTTAGACAACATGTTGATGGAAGACTTCCTCCACTTCGATCGTATAGTCTTGATGAAACTCAAAAAGTCCTCCGTGGATTTGCTGTAGCTGAAGGTCGTGGTACGAGCTATGGTCTCTCGCGTTCTATGATTTCACTTGATCGATCTCAAGCACTTAGTCTCAGAGCTCTCTTACGTCAAGTCCATGACTGTATCCCTAACATCGGATCAGTTTTCCTATCCTTGAGCGGTGGAGTCCGAGTTTCATTAGAAGGATTTACTAATGATCGATTGGCTGCAATGTCTTTCGCACTTCATGATGCATCAGAACGAGTTGTACGAACACTTCGGAACAGCTCACTTCAAACAGTTCTATGTGAAACGGATGAAACACGCCACTTCATCTATGCGGTTCCAAACGGTGTGTTTAGTTTATGGGTGGACAAAGATAGTCAGAAGCTTGGTTTGATGAGGCTTTTGCTGAAACACTACATTGATGAAATAAGACGAGTCTTAGCAGCAGCAGCAGCAGTAAAGCCTGCAGTACCAGATGATTTGAAAGAGTTGCTTTTGTCGGGGGGTTCAGACGGCGGCTTGATGTTAACGAGGAGAGAGCCATGACATATTCAATCATGAAACTAATTGAACTGATGGACGACCAATTTCCACTCCTACTAAACACAATGTTAGAAAGAATACCAGTAATTGTAGCAGGAGAGGATATCGAGCTAGTTGATGATATCACAGAAAGTTTGACCACCTTATGCGCCCATCGACACAAATTGGTTTTTTGGCGTGATTTCACATCTGAATCAGAGATTCTAGCAGTATGGGAGGAAGAAAAACACAACTACGAAGTCAGTAGAACTATTGTGTGTGGTCTATCAGGGAATCTTCGACTCGCTATGGACAGAATCTCACATTTTGCAGGTTGGATTCTTGCAGTGCCATTAGGTATAACAGTACTAGGAGTGCAAGTAACTGAGGGCACACTTCAAGATGTCACTTCTCAAATTCTAAAAAACTCGGCCAACTGCGGAATTTTAAGAGTTAGTTCGCCTTCATCTATAAACTTCTCACTTGTCAGACCTTCAAATAGCAGTCTTGAAGTTGAAAAGAAAATTGTAAACAAAATTCTGGTCCGAAAGAAGCAATCACTAGAACGTATTAGACGGCTTCTTACAAAATCACTTCGCGGTCTTAATGTATCAAACCATATCCTTACTGCAGTACTCAAACTTGATGATGAATCTGAGAAACTCACACAGGATGTTTTCGAAGAGGAAATCAATAATTATGTTCACGCAGCTCGTAGGGCTGTTACTTTACTGTCACGTATCCGACTGGCAAGAGAGCTAGGAGCATCCTCTACCTTAACAGAAAGAAACCTCTATGAGGCCATCGGGTGGGATGGAGGAGAACTACCTGATCTGATTCAATTCATTAGAGCCGAATGGCATGAAGATTTCTCTGATTGTGTAAAAAGCGGAGCCTTATCGGGTCTAGGAGCATGGGTAGATAGTATGTGGGGGACATAATTGGAGGTAAAAAAATGATAATCGACTATGGGAATCGTACAGTAGGACTCAAAATAGTCTTTTTTGGACCTGCAATGAGTGGAAAGACAACTTCGATTCGATGGTTATTTTCAACTCTGGACTATGCAGAGAAGCTGACCTCAATAGAAAATACTGTAGGACGAACAATGTTTTGTGATTTTGGTACTATTCCTTTTTCATTGAGTAATAGCTGGACAATAAATGCGCATATCTGGTCAGCTACAGGTCAAGATTTCTACAGGTCAACGCGAGAGGTTGTGTTAGTTGGAGCTGATGGAGTGATTTTTGTTGCAGACTCTCAAAAACATCTTTTAGATGAGAATCTCGCAAGCTGGAATGAGCTAATGTCAATGATTGAAGAAGAAGAACGACCTCTTCCATTAATTGTATGCCTCAATAAACAAGATCTTCGGGACGCAATCCAAGAAGGACAACTTAGAATGCATTTGAGAATACCGCCATCTATACCCATCTTCAGAAGTGTAGCAAGGGAAGGTCACAATATCATGGAAGCTTTCCAATATCTTTTTCAAAATGCTATGCGCGCAAGCGTTCTTGCCCAACCAATATCATGAGCGCGAAACTTGCATGTTGGAAATTACCGAGCAAACCATTTATACGACTAGATATGATTTTAGTCGCAGTTCTAGGCTTGGAGAATATATGTTCCCCCAAAATTATTTCTGAGGCTGTTGATGTTGGATTCTATGCAAAGAAAACCAAATTTTGTATTCGTTACAGGCGGTGTTCTTTCTGGTATTGGAAAAGGAGTCACTACTGCGTCTATTGCTAAACTATTCCAATTTCGTGGATTCAATATTCGAATAATCAAGATTGATCCATATCTGAACATTGATCCTGGTACTCTGAACCCTATCGAGCATGGAGAGGTTTTTGTAACAGACCAAACTTGGATGTTTCAACCAGTTGATAATTTTGAATTCAGAATATCTGAGATTGACCTTGACTTCGGGACTTATGAACGATTCACTGGGTTGGAGGTTCATCCATCTCAGAACATCACATCAGGGCAGATATACCTCTCAGTCATTCTTGAAGAGAGAAAAGGAGGTTTTCTTGGACGCACAGTTCAAATTATCCCACACATAACAGACAGAATTAAACAAAGAATTTGGGAAGTAGTGAAAAAGGAACCAATACCGGACATTCTTCTTGTAGAAATTGGCGGTACTGTGGGGGACATTGAAGCAATGCCATTTCTTGAGGCTGTCAGACAGCTTGTTCATGAGCTAGGCCATGCTCGTACTGCTGTTATACATGTCACCTTAGTACCCTACATCAAAACTGTAGGAGAGTTCAAGACTAAACCAACTCAGCACAGTGTTAGAACTCTTCAGAGTCTAGGTCTCCAGCCAGATGTTACCATTTGTAGAGCTGAGAGAAAACTCCCAGACTCTGTGAAGGAAAAAATCGCTTTATTCTGTAATGTCCCAAAAGAACATGTTATTTCGAATCCAGATATTCCTGTAATTTATCAACTTCCACTATTATTTGAGGATGAAAATCTTGGAAACATACTGGTTGATTACTTTGGGTTAGAATCAAGAAAACCCGATATAGAATCTTGGTCTAGGATAGTCCGTTCCTTTGACGAAGCATCTGAAACAGTAACAATCGCAATGCCTGGGAAATATACCACACTTGGTGACTCCTACAAGAGTATCAATCAAGCACTAGCAGATGCTGCAGCTGCCTGTAGTGCCAAAGTTGAGATAAAATGGATTGAAACAGAAGAACGAAGTACAGAAGATTGTTTCACCAGTGACCTATCAAATGTAGACGGAATGCTTCTAACTCCTGGTTTCGGAGAACGTGGCGTTGAAGGTATGATCTGTGCAGCTACAATCGCTTTGAAATCCAAAATTCCTCTCTTGGGCATCTGCTATGGTGCTCAGCTTTCCACAATTGCATTTGCTAGAGTCATTATGGGTTGGAAAGGAGCTCACACAACAGAAGTAGACTTTGATAGTCTGTATCCTGTTGTTGATTTGATGGATGAACAAAAGCTTACAGAAGATAAGGGTGGCACAATGCGTCTTGGAAGTCATGATGTTCACATTATAGAAGGTACTTTATTGCACAAAATTTATGGTGAAACCAAGGTCCGTGAGAGATTTCGTCATAGATATCATTTGATAGATCGTTACCTAACCAAGATGCAAGAAAAAGGCCTGAAGATTTCAGCCTATGACTCCACTAAGAAAATAATCAACGCAATAGAGCTTGCTAATCATCCTTTTTGGATTGGTGTACAATATCATCCAGAGTTCAGGTCTCGGCCCGATAACCCTCATCCTCTTTACTTGGGTCTAATAAGGGCCGCAATTGAATACAAAAAGATGAGAGTGAAGAAATAGTGGAAAGAACCCTCGATAAACTACTATCAAAATTAGTCGAAGAAATTGAGCACATCGAGGTGACAAGAGAAGGATTTGGGGAAGTTCTCAGAAATATCAGAAATCAAATCGATTTGAGTAGATTTCCAGGAATCGCAACAAATATTATCGATAAACAGCTATACACAAAGATAGAACCTACTAGCCTTTCAGGTCTTCGAATAGCTGGAATAGATGGGGGTTTAGTCCGGAAACGTTTCAGGTCTATGGATTTAGTTTTGACGAGGGGCGTTGCAGTTGTATTTCAATTTGGTGCAGAAGAAGGTCCTACTGTTGATTTCTATCCAGATGCTTTTCCAGAACCAAAAATCAGTCCATTACTTCTAACACTGTCTGCAATAGAGCTGGAACAGCTTGCTTCACTAGAGCGTATTGCAGCGGAACTTAAAGTTGCGTTGTCAATTCTTGAGGAATACCGTTCAGATTTGGTTCTTCTCGATGGATCGTTGTTTTATCATCCTAGAGACCGCCCTCCAGCTGGATCTATCGTTTATGAGAAGTTTCAAGAAATCCTATCATTGTATAAACAACTATATCACAAAGCTCGGAAAAAAGGCACAACTTTAGTAGGCATAATCAAAGATAGTAAATCAACACGAGTCGCGGCTATAATGGGAGAGATACTACCACACATTGTTCGAAAACCTGCTATTTTTGAAATGATGCAAGGTGTTGACTATAGATGGCTGCTCAAGATATCAAGAGACTGTGATTTACTTGACACATTTCTTGAACAAGGAGAGCGGTCTTTCGTCTTCCGATACTCATCAGAACTACTCTACAATGCAAACTCAATGAGTGACACTTCTTCGAACTGGGCATCATCAATCTGGGTCACTTATCTGAAAACAGCAAGAGATGATTTGCCAATAAGAGTAGAGTTCCTTTCAGCAGGGGATGATGAAACAACCACTGATAGATTAAACAAGGCATTATCAGCAATACTTCCACTTTCATCTCAACACCCCGAATATGGTATTCCTGCTCCGATTCTTGAAGCTGATGCTCGAGCAAAGATAACTGCAAATGAAACTCGTTTAATCATAGACCGGCTAATGGCACTTTCTGGACTCACTTACCTGACCCTTGAAAAAAGACGTTCAAGAAACCCGTTTGGAGGCTAACCATTGACTGAGTTTTCACCACCTACGCGACTAGGAACTGTTGTATCGACTGACTCTGGCCCTAATGTTATGGAGTTCTCTTTTGTACTAGAGGGCGGTTCTCGAGAAATTATTGCCCGACGTGGCGAGTTTGTATCCGTTGTCACTGATGAAGGAACAGTGATAGCAAGAGTCCAAAATCTTGTACGTACAAACCGATACTATCAACATGCTGAAGCAGTTCGTGAATACCAGTCGAGAGGTGAACCCCTCAGATCGATATTTCCAACAGACCGTTGGCAGTATACTGTTGCTATGGCTCGTGTATTGGGTCTATGGAGTAACGGCCGTACAATCAGACCATATTTTGCAGTGTCTCCTGGAGCTGTTGTTAGAAGTGTTGATGAGGATGTTCTTGCTTCGTTTCTGAAGCTTGATTTAGAAAAGGGTCTTCATCTTGGCCAATTATCATATCAGAATCTTGCGTTTTCGCCATCCATAGACCGGTTGCTATCTAAGCATCTAGCGATTCTAGCGATGAGTGGAGCGGGGAAATCTTACTTTGTATCTGTTCTCTTAGAAGAGTTACTATCCCGTCCAAAGGAAAGTGGTCGTCTCTCTGTTGTGGTTATTGATGTACATGGAGAGTATACCTATCTGAAAGACATCACCCCAGAATCTGTTGGGCTTTCTAAGGGTCAATTCGAAGTTGAACATATACGAGGATCACACTTTCAAATTCCTGTTCAGATGCTTTCTGCCGAGGCAATTGGAGCTCTTGTTTCAGACATGAGCTCGATTCAGATTCGAGACCTACGTCGAGTTGTATCTGAGATAAAGGACACATTGAAAGAAGGATATACCTTGTCAGATATTGTTGAATATGTACAACACGATGAAAAAATAAGCAAAAACACACGGGAAGCTCTCACAGGTTGGTTGATTAATCTCGATGAAACAGGTCTCTTTGGAAAGGAAGCTGTCCCAAATATCAAGAATATTGTGAAATCTGGTAGAATCACATTGATCGATCTAAGTGATTTCATCAGTCTCAAGAAGAAGCAGATAATCGTTTCTTACCTAGCAAATGAACTACTTCATTTACGGAGACGTGAAGCAATTCCGCCATTCTTGCTAGTCCTTGAGGAAGCTCATCAGTTCTGTCCTGAGAGCAGACATGAGCTCGCACTCCCCAAAAGTCGCATAGAAACCATTGCACGAGAAGGGCGGAAATTCTATGCACTACTTTGCCTAATATCACAAAGACCTGTGAAACTCTCGACTACTGTTCTAAGTCAGTGTAGTAATCAAGCAATTTTTAGATGCACAAATCCTTATGATTTAGACCATATTGGAAAATCAAGTGAAGGTATTGATCGATCATCACTCGATGCGATTACGACATTAGAAATTGGAGAGTCGCTTTTTGTTGGTGAAACCGTATCAGTTCCCACATTTGTTAAGATACGACAGAGAAAATACGAGCCAGTTGGTATACTCAAGAGTCTTTCTGAGGCTGTGAAGAAATCTGATAAATGATGTATCTCCTAGTAACCCTGATAAGACGAAAAAATGGTGTTCCACTTGGATACGATAAGAAATGAACTGGGGAATCTGTAAAGATGTCAGATGAAAATCTAAACGAGATTAAACAACTTATCGATTCAATGCAATCAAGTCTTGTTGAGCTTTTTGATCAACTCCGCGAACTGCGTAATCGCCTGAATCTTGTTTCCAACACTGTTTCAGATACCTCCCCCTCAATTCTCCCTCTTTTCTCCGAAATCAAAACGCCAGATTCAGAGGTTGATTCAACCCCCGCCTCAGAAGATAAGGAAACTCCTATTCTCGTTCCGGAAGATGAAGTTCATACAGATACTGTAATAGACGTCGATTCGGATACTGGAAACAACGCCAAAGTAAATCGAGTTCTTGATCCAATTTCCCACGAGTTACGTACTGGCGAGGCTCCTGCAGAGATAATCTATGAATACCTGCAAGCTGCAAGAGAATATCTAATTGATGATGATACCGAACCTCAAAAACAGAAAGTTGCAAGAGATATTGATATTGTTCTTAATTTCTTGAAAGCTCGTGGGAAGCGAACAATTCGTCCTGATGAGCGCGATAATATTCTAAAAAGAATTCGTCGTTGGAAAGCTCATCTAGCTGTTTGAGTTAACTTTCCAACTGACTTGACTGCTACGATTGATAGAACTATTCTAGGTCTATGATGATGCGTTTAACCTTGGTCCATGAAATCTTCTTGAGACCGTGCTGACCTGGTTCATACCTACAATCCAGTAAATCCGCATCTTTTAATATCTTAATCTGGGCGCTGGCATTGGCTTCGGTTCCGCCGAGGTGTCTAGCCACTCGTGTCACGTCTTTTTCTCCCTGAAGCAAAATCTTCAGTACCTTTAGCCGAGTTCCTGATGAAAGAGCTCGTCCTATTCGCAA
>JAEORO010000256.1 GCA_016840855.1 Candidatus Thorarchaeota archaeon
TCAGTTTGTCCATGCAATTGAGTGCAACAATACAGAATGCCTCATTTATCTCCCAGAAGTCAATATCCTCTACACTAAGCCCTGCATGTTTGAGTGCTTTGATAGTAGCAGGTACAGGACCACGACCCATGACGGTTGGATCAACTCCTGCCCATCCCATGGAAACAATTCGGGCCATAGGCTCTATGCCTCTTTTTTCTGCCTCCTTTGCCTCCATGAGAACTGCAGCGGTGGCACCTGCATTTAGCGGAGAGGCATTGCCAGGAGTGATCACACCCTCATCTGTACCTTCACGTTTTATGTATCCCTCTTTTCCTCCATTCTTCTCGAGGTAGAAAGGTGTTGATACTCTTGGTAGGGTCGCAACCTTCTCAAGTGTTGAAGCTCGGGCACTCAAATCTCTATCAATCAACATAGGTTCATCGACATTATCTGGTACATGTCCTTGAATTGGTATAATTTCACCTTTGAACCATCCACTCTCCTGATTTTTAATTGTCAAATTATGACTTCTCACACCAAATTTGTCCATATCTTCCTTGGTGAAGATGGGAACCTCCTCCTCGTAGAGTTTCTGAGCGGTCTGGAGCATATTGAGTACAGTAGCGACATCCATGTCAGGTCTGTAAAACTCAGAAGCTTCGTCAGCCATAGACAGGTTAGGATCAATACCTGTTCCCCTCACTCGAGTCATATGCTCAAAACCAGTCGACAGAACCGTTGTGCTAAACCCTGTCATAATCTCCATGATACCAATGTGCATCCCAGTTCCAGCTGATCCGCACTGACGGTCGACAAATAATGAAGCTACATGATGTGGAAATCCGGACAAGAAAGCAGGTATTTTCCCCCCATAGGTCCAGTTCTCAAGGACTCCAGAGGCAACACCGACTGTGATTTCATCAACATCTTTTTTCTCAATCCCCTTTTCAGCTAATGAACCATCGAAGAATTTCATGAGTAAACGGGATAGGAGTTCATCACCCCTTATCTCACCAAACACGTCAGATTCTGGCTTCTGAGGTCGTGATCGTGAGAAGGGAGTACGCGCATAATCAACCAACCACACATCTTTCATAATCCCATTTGAAAAGCCCCCTTAGTTTTAACTCTTTTTTACATCATTTCACTCCTCCTTCAGATTCAATCTATTCAAAAGGCGGACAAGTAAACGAAAACAATGTGACTCGAAATGTCGACCTACTATGACCTTTACTGTAATATAGCTCCTCAGAAAGGACAACTAAGAGTCAAAGGTGAGGTCCACATTCCTATAACACAGCCAAAATTCTTCTTCGTTCTCAATCGTGGATTGATATGGAAAGATGTGTCACAACGCTTTGCAGGTGAACACCATTCCGTAAACCTGTACCGAACAGATGAATTGGAAGTACCTCGGATCTATAATGGCGAGTTATGGGCTGTAGAAATATCCACGGAAAAAGAAGAGAACAAACAGAAGCAGATGATTGTAGACTTTGAGTATACAGGACAGATACATCCTCCAAGAAAGGATTCAGAGGTACCAATGATGGGATACATCAAAAGTGATTTTGTCGAGCTTGCATGTTACAGTGCATGGTATCCTGTTCCTTTGAGCATGGAAACCTACATGTCATTTCAAATAGCATTGGAGAGTCCATCAGATTGGATATGGGACTCAAACGGAGAAAGCACGGGTACAGAAACAACAGGAAAGATTTCTGTCTGGAATTGGAAACAGAGTCGTCAAGTGAATGATATCACCATAGTAGGAATGCCATCCCATGATGCGCATATTGATTCTAACAGCTTCTTCTGGGGGCCCAGAAGAATGGTGAGTTCTCATAGGGTGTTTGATAAGCATATTCACAAGTTGAGCGGGATGCTAGAGGAGTGGCTTGGTCCTCGAGGAACAAAAGCTCCTCTGAGATTTGTGTTAACTCCTCGTCAGCACGGAGGAGCATATACCAGAGCGGGCATGGTTGTCGTAGGAGGCGGTTATCCAACTGATTTGAGTTCACAGAATTCGGTTCTTCAAGCGATGTGTCATGAAGTGTGTCACGACTGGTTCTGTAAAGCATCTCCGTTAACATACGATAATTGGATTGATGAGGCGCTTGCTGAGTTCTGCTCTATACATATTGTCAACGATTATGTCAACGAGAACTTTCTACCTACACGGATAACCAAAACAAAGGAACAACTTGACGAAGCAGGAGAACTTCCAGCAATCAGAGATCTAGTCCGTGAAAAAGATGAGTCTTATGCAGCCTTCTATTTTCGTGGTTTTTTGTTGCTGAATAAAATAGCTGAATCCGTGGGTGATGCAGAGTTTAGGAGAGTTATCGGGGATTTTGCAAGAATTTGTACGCAGAGAGATGATATCACATCGGACCTGTTTCTTGATGTGATACAGAAGAAGTTGGGCAATAAATCACGAAAGCTAATTGAGAAGTGGCTCGAATACTTAGGGAAGGGCGTCCCTGAATAGCTAGATTTTTCTCCAGATTCAAGATTTGAAGAGTCATGCCATTTGTTCAGACAGGAAACATCCAGACATATTATGAACAACATGGTGAATCAGGA
>JAEORO010000257.1 GCA_016840855.1 Candidatus Thorarchaeota archaeon
ATGGGTGAAGAGATGATGGGTATGCCATTCTTAATGATGGGAATGGGAAAACCTGAACTATGGCCTATGGAAGTGATGCATGAATTTATTGAAGAGAACAAGGCTAAGGGCAAAACCCCGCCAGTAGCGGCAAGCTGTAGTGCAAGTTTCATTAGAGATTCGACACCATATGAGATAGCAGAATTTGTCAAGAGGATTGTTAATGGTCTAGGTAGAGATGGTCACCTTATGTTCAATCTTATCCAAATTCCAGCTGATACTCCACCGATAAATGTCCACTCTTTTATGGAAGCAGTACGACTCTATGGAAAGTATCCAATACCAGAAGATTTGGATCAGATTGAGTTCCGAATTCCTGAATTTGCGCCGTACAAGGAATGGTTGAAGCGAGAAATTGCTGAGGGAAGAATTGAACCCTACGAGTGAACAATCTTCACAAAAATTGGAGAAACTTCGATTGCAGCGAACCATTGGCACATCATTTCTAGCAGTTGCTTTATTTGATGCTATGATATCTTGAGTCTCATAGAAGTGCGAATCACACCTCAATGACTATATTCAAGATACCCGATTAGGTAGGGAATCCTTGTGGCTAGGAAAATAGTGACATTTGAGCCTTCAGGACTCAAAATCGATGTAAATGAAACAACTACAATTCTAGAAGCCGCGCGCGAGCTAGGCTTGCATATACCTTCAGAGTGTGGAGGACGTGGTACATGTGGTAAATGCCAAGTTTTGATTGAACCACCTCCAAGACCATCTGAGTCTGACTACACTCACATCTCTAAATCAGATTTCAAGAGAGGCGTGCGGTTGGCCTGTCAACACAAGTCTAAGACGCACTTTCATGTGGCCGTCATGCAGGCTGTTTCTCATGCCAAGATACTTATTGACGGGGTCGCAAGTCCTACGAAGCTGGACATTGATAAGGGTCTTGAAAGACAGAAGGGCATTGCAATCGATTTGGGCACAACAACCATTGTGGCATATCTTCTAGAGTTGGAAAAAGGCATTCAGATTGGTCATGCAGCAACCCTGAATCCTCAGATCATGTATGGTGAAGATGTCATGTCACGTATCACATTTGCTGTAACTGAGGATGATGGAGCTGAAGTACTCAGAGATTTAGTCCTGCGTAGAATTGAAGAGCTTATTGTTGAGCTGACATCATCAACCCAAATAGTACTCCAAGACCTTAGCAGATTGGCAATAGTAGGAAACCCTGCGATGCATCATCTACTTCTTGGACTAGATACTAAATCTCTGGGAATGGCACCATATGAACCCGTTATCAAAAATGCTCTTACCAAGAGGGGTGATGAACTAGGATTTACTACGATTAAAGAAACTAGTGTATACTTAGCACCAAATATTGCAGGATTTGTGGGAGGTGATACTGCAGGCTTCATCTTGTCTCAGCGGCTGGATTCAACAGACAAGGTGGTGCTTGGAATTGATATTGGTACAAACGGTGAGATAGTCCTTTCAATAAAAGGAGAATTATTCTGTTGTTCTGCTGCTGCTGGTAGTGCATTTGAAGGGGCAATGATAAAACACGGTATGAGAGCACAGGAAGGTGCAATAGAACACCTATCAATTTCAGACCCCCACGAGGCACCTAAAATTCATGTGATCGGAGATAGTACACCGAAAGGAATCTGTGGTTCAGGCATCGTAGACATTGTCGCAGAGTTAAAGGCATCAGGCATCATTGGTTCGAATGGGAAGATGCTAGAATCGAGTAGAGTAATAACTCTCCAAGGAGAAAAGGCGTACATCATCTCAAAACCCGGTGAAAACAACTCTGAAAAACTACTAGTCTTCACCCAGAATGACGTCCGGCAGGTGCAACTCGCAAAAGGAGCTATCCTCGCAGGAGCGAGCATTTTGATGGAGTCTACTCAGACAGATATTTCAGATATTGATATGCTTCTTCTAGCAGGTGCATTTGGCAACTTCATCAATCCAGAAAATGCTCTAGCCATAGGACTTCTACCTCCAGTTGATTTAGAGAAAATCATTCCTGTTGGCAATGCCGCTGGAGAGGGAGCTAAGAGGATGCTCTGGTCTCTCAGAGAGAGAGAATTAATTGAGAATGTGGTTGCGCGGGTAAAGTATTTGGAACTAGCGCAATATGACAATTTTGCGAGAATCTTCTCACAGGCAACAATACTGGAAGGTAAGATGCCTATTTAGTATTGCAAAGTAGCAAGATGAAATAGAAATGCCTCCCTTTTGTGAAATCCTGAACAATAGAAGATTCTTATACCTAATGAGCGGAGGCTGATGTGGCCAGGAGAACTAAGAACTTTCCTCTCTCTGACGCTATTGAACTTCCTCTCTGTTTAGCATAAATGTCTTCTAATACACTAGTTTGAACATGGGCTTAAGTTTTCAATGTGATTAATAGAATATCGATATTATGAAATATCGAATTCCTTATTTTTCATACATCATGATTAATTCAAGAATACTATCAGTTCTTCGAATACTTGTAGAATGTCTAAAGAGTGAGGATATCTGTTGGACCGTAACAGCAAGCTGCAGTGTTGCACTCCAAGGAGTTGATGTTAACCCTAACGATATTGATATTCTATCAGACAAGCATGGAGCAATCCGAATAGGTGTCTTGTTAAAGAAACATGAAGTCAAACCAGTCAGCTTTAGCCGGACTGATACCTTCGAATCTTATTTTGGTACATATGACATTGAAGGAACAAAGGTTGAGGTTATGGGCGATCTAAGAGTAAAGTTGGATGATACATGGATCCCCATGTCATATAGACTCAAATCAATTATACATGTCCAGATAGATTCATTGAATATACCAGTGATATCATTATATGATGAATTACTCTTCTATGAAAAACTGGGTCGTGAGAAAGATAAAGTGAATATTCTCAAGATTAGAGAGAAGCTCAATTAATAATTCTTTTAATTGCCGCAGCGCTCTTTTTATTTTGCTACAATCAATCCAGAATCTTAGCACAACTCTGGCTTTCTAAGGTAGAAATAGACCCGAACATCTGTGCTTGGTTTTGATAACATTCTATTCTCAGTTGAAACCTTGACTTTTCTGATAATCTCCAGTGTATGAAAAAGAGGATCTAGCTCCCCATCGGTGTAGAAGGTATGTAAAATTCTATCTCCATCTTCATCAATATACTGGAACTCCCCTGGATTAATTTGTTCACCCAGACTATTGTCACCGTAAAAGGAACAATCTGCAGACATGAAATCAACCATAAGATACCCCTTTGGTATCAGCACTCTTTCCATTTCGTGAATTGAAGCTTTTGCATCCTCCTTGGTCAGATGACACAATGAGTTTTGAGTATATACAAAGCTGAAAGACTCGTCCCTGAAAGGTAGATTCCGCATATCACCCTCTC
>JAEORO010000056.1 GCA_016840855.1 Candidatus Thorarchaeota archaeon
AGTCGTCGCGGGCAAGAGTTCATATCGACCCCGCGGCTTGCTTCCTCGATGTCGGCTCTTGATATCCTGGCGTTGCATAAGGCGCCAAGGGTGCGGGTGCACACCGATTAAAATCGAACGTGAGCTGGGTTTAGACCGTTGCGAGACAGGTTGGTTTCTATCTATTGGTACTGTTGGATGTCTGCGAGCAAGATGATGCCGGTACGAGAGGAACGCATTGTCGCGGCCTATGGTGTATCCATTGTCCGAGAGGGCACTGTGGAGTAGCTAAGCCGTAACGGATAAACGCTGAATGCATCTAAGCGTGAAGCCAGACTCAAAAATAGACATCCATTTGCTAGACGATCTGTAGCAGACGATGGGACTGGCGACAGTAACGTCGAAGTCTAGGAACGAGGACTCTCGTAGAAGACGAGGTAAATAGGGCGGGGGTGTAAGCACCGAGCTCCGGCGAGGTGTTCAGCTCACCGCTACTAATGTCCGAGGCGTGCAGATCAAAAGTGTGCTTCGCACAGTACCTAGAGTTGTCTAGGAGTGTATTGTAGAGACAGCGACCTCCATCCTTTGTTAGTTATTTTTCAAAATATTCAACTAGTTTGATAATAAGCATAGTTTTTTGGGATCTTTTTTGACAATTATCCGTCGGATAAATCAAAACCGAGAATGCCATAATGTTTCGCAAGGTTCTGTTGTTCCGGAACTTAACGGACAACATACCAAAGAATATTGGTCTTTACTCAGTAGGTGTCATGCTTCTTTTTTTGTTTCGTCTACCAATTGATTTATTCCAAATCTTGTTAGGTTTGGCTGCCTTCCTTGTATCTTATTCTTCGATTTATGTGCTAAATGATTTCTATGATACTGAAGATGATAAGACGGACATAGAGAAAGTTCTAAGAAAACCCTTGGCTCAGGGAGCTGTTAAAAGAAGCGAAGCATTGAAGATTTTCACCTTTTTTTTAATGACGGGTATTCTACTCTCTGTTCTTCTCAACCTGTTATTTCTTTGTGTTGTCTGCTTATTGATTCTAACTAATTCGATCTACTCAATCCCATTCACACGCAATAGAAAACAGAATCTAGACGATACTGGCTTAGTAAGCTTGAAACAGTCGATTCTTGGCTTTCCCCTCGTTTTTCTTATGCAACTGCAGAAGATTTTCCTTCCTTGGACAATCAGTGTAGAGGTATTGCAATTTCCTGTTCTTTTTGCTGTTGGATTTTCACTCATCTATATAGTAATCTTCAGAGGTTACAAAAAAGGCTGGACAATTGGAGAATCTATCAAACATACTCTATTCCCTTTTGTCGTCGCAATAATTGTTTTCATTTTGTCGATTAGTGTGTACCCTGAACCAATAGCACAAGCATCAATACTGCTCTATATTCTTGCAGGAGTCGCTTTCTTCAGGAATTCATACCTGACCGATAGAAGAGTCCTATTACAGAGTCCAGTCTATATATTTCTAGGAATCGTCATTCTGTTCTACGTGATATCAAATCTATAGGGAAATCGATTATTCTCAAATAAGATGGCTCACATTCGTCCTGCTCAATGTTTATTAAAATTCGGGATTTATTCAAGCTGTGGACCTATGACAAACGAAGAGGAAACCAAGAAAACTTCGATGAAGCGACGGATTGGAAAGGTTGGACTAGTCTTAGGGCTACTTGTCATCGTCATTGTAATTGTCCTAGGGCTGCTTACATCATGGGTTTCTGCACATAATGGTTCAACTGAACTATCACATGCTTACGAAATCATCGCGGGTCCAGCTTTAATTTGTGGCATCCTACTCTTCTTAGCTGGACTAGTTGCCCTTCTATTACCTGAGGGTTTATCCAAAGATGGTCTCTGGAGTATGCAGACTGGACCGTATCTTAGATGATCAAAACATTATTTCTAAAGTCTTGATAATACTTCATTTGATGAGTGCCTCTCAAAATTGCTTACATGAGCAATTTAAAGGTCCAATTGCTTTGAAATCCGCACGTGTGGGATGTTTATGTCCAAGATTAAAATTGATTCCGGAAGTTCCCCTTTTCCAAAACCAATAGTCCTGTTAGGATCAATTGTTGATGGACGACCTAACTTCTTCACCGTTGCATGGTTCAACCGTATGAGTCGGACACCAAATATTTGGGGTGCATGTGTGGGAAAGGCGAAATATACCCTCAAAGGAATTCAAGAGAACAAGACGTTCAGTGTTAATTTTCCAAATGCTGATTTAGTCACAGAAACGGACTATTGTGGGATTCGTTCGGGAAAAGATGTTGACAAGTCAATTTTGTTCGACATCTTTTATGGTGAACTAGCAACAGCTCCAATGATTAGGGAATGTCCCGTCACCGCAGAATGCACACTTCGAGAACTTGTTGATATATCAACACACTACCTTCTTCTCGGAGAGGTGAAACACTTGTATTCAGAAGAGAAATACATGACTGATGGTGTTTTGGACCAGAAAAAAATGAACCTCCTTATTTTCACGAAACCTGCGCTACAATATTGGACACTTGGTGAGGTTGTTGCTGATGCATATTCCATTGGAAAAGAGCTAGAAAAATAGACTTTGATTTATCCCAATCTCTTACTCAACTCCCATAGCGGTGGTACTAATTCCAAATCAGCGAGAATATCATAGAAACTGAATGCACCCCATCTATCTGTAATCTTGCCTTTTGAGTTAATGTACAGAATTGTCGCTCCTTCAAATTCTACCCGTTTGCCAGTTGGCTCAAAACCCCATGCGTTACCTCTCTGTGTCCCTTTTCCTTTATATCTAATCCAGACCTTATCTTCTTGACCACTAATCTCTACGACATCATATTTCAAGTCTGGAAAGATTGATCGAAAATATCTGATTTCATGTTTAACTTGGGCTGGGCCAACTGCATCAATATGTACCCATTCTGGATCATAATCACTTGCAACTAACTTGTCTGCCATATCTAAATCTGGTTTACTCCACATCTCTTCAAACCATCGTCTGCCAATGGCTTCGTTTCTCTTCTTGGACATCAGAGGTCATTCCAATATACTGCCTTACTCTTTGTTGAATTGAAGCAATTCAAGAACATTTCCGGATGGGTCTCTCATTGCCATCATGAAGCCCGCGACGAACGCCTGAGGTTTGTCATGGAGGAATTCTACTCCCTTCTCTCTGAGATCTTTTGAAGTCTGTTTGATATTATCAGTTTCAATACCAAGTACAACCTGTGAAACCTCTGGGTACTCACTACTCCCCATTTTCTCAACTTTCTCCAGAATAACCGGAGGTCCCTGATTTTCCAGACGCACAATACATCCGTCAGCATATCTCTCAGCTTCTTTAAAGCCAAGCATGTCACAGTAGAACGCAACTGCTTTGTCTATATCATCTACGTATATTCCAATCACACAAAAGCTAGCCAATACAAACACCTCACAATCACAAAAACGCTCACTTTAAACAATAAATATTACTTATCAAGCATCAGAAAATGCCAGTTTCAATATATTTCATATTAGAGCTTCATTCTTTATGACTCTCTGAGGAGCTATATAGTGAATGTTATCAACCGGTCCAGCTTCGTGGTGCCAATAAACTTCAATCAGAATTGAAGGGGTTGGTTCAATGAGCAAAGGAGTTCTTAGAATTTTTTCAGAAGTTGCTCGCTTCTATGAACTGGTGAACCATGTCCTTACGTTTGGTCTTGATATTCCTTGGAGAAAGAAGGCAGCTCAAGTTGCCGCATTGGGCGGAGGGATTCTTTGGTTAGAGGTCTGCAGCGGGACAGGTGAGCTGGCTGTGAATCTCATGAAATTCGCAACCGCAGACACTAAAATTGTTTTATCTGATTTCTCAATGCCTATGATTTCAAAAGCTACTGAAAAGAAGGAACTTCGTGGTGTAACTATCTCCCTTGCCGACTCACAACAACTTCCATTCCCGAACGACACCTTCGATCTCATAGCAATCTCCTTTGCAACTCGAAATATCACACCAACACCTGAGAAACTAGTCAAGTATCTCAAAGAATTCCATCGCATTTTGAAACCTGGCGGGCGTTTTGTCAACCTTGAAACTAGCCAACCCTCATTAGTCCCAATCAGGCTTGCTTTTCGTCTTTATGCAAAGCAGGTGGTCAAATTGGTGGGAAGAATGATCTCTGGATCAAAGACAGGTTATGCATACCTTGCACATACTGTTCCCCGATTTTTCGATGCTGAAGGGCTATCCAATATCCTCTACGAAACTGGTTTTTCAAGGGTAAGCTATATCAAAATGACATTAGGAGCTGTAGCTATTCATCGTGCTGTGAAATGACCTATAGTCTGATTACCTTCCCTTCTCTTCTACTTCTCTCGGCTGCAAAAGTCATCAGGTGGGTTTCCAGAGTTTCATCAGGACCCGAGAGAATCAGACTTGAATCATTCTGCGAAACTGCAGATACGAAAGTATCAATTAGAGCATAATCACCGCCACCATGTTCCACAAGTGAGTTGGGAATACGAGGCGCATCGGTGGTTGTATCAATTATCTCTGTTTTACCATTAAGAAACTGATGCAATTGGATCTTCTCACTGTTTGCGTATATCTCACCGTAACTTCCAAAGATACGCGTTTCTCTTTGTCTGGCTTTAGTGAACCCAGTCATTGTGAATGATGCCGTTTCACCACCCTCGAATTCCATATTCACTACCTGGTGATCCACAACGTCATTATCGCATTCGTATACACAACGACCATACGGTCCATTTCGGAGCTCCCTGATGATGCCACCTTTTGTCATTTCTGTCGTTATTACACTCAAAGGCCATCCGGTTTTCCTACGTTCAAGAAGTTTGAGATAGAATCTCTTTGCAGAATATGGACACTCTGGCTCATAGTTGCACTCCAAGCAGTTACTACCTGCGTTTTCAGGTTTGTTCTCACCACGAAAATGTGTGAGCGAACCAAAAGAAGACACAGACGTGCATCTCTTTCCAATGATGTATCTTATCCAGTCAAGATCATGACAAGACTTGGTAAGCAACATGAATGATGACTCTTTCTCATTTCTCCAGTTTCCTCTCACATATGAATGCGCCTGATGCCAATATCCCACAGGTTCAAGATGCTGAATACTTATGATATCTCCAATTAATCCTGACTCAAGAATCGACTTCAGCTTCTGAGTATATCTTGTATACCGAAGCACATGACCTACAGCAAAGATGATATCCCTTGAGAGAATTTCCTTTGTTATATCCTTGCAGCTCTTCTCATCTGGTGCCATTGGTTTCTCCAAGAGAATATGATAATCCTTTTTCGCAAATGCAATCGTTGGATCTCGATGCATGTGGTCCCGTGTTGTGATTATAGCTGCATCAGCAAACTTCTTCTTCTTTGCCATGTCCTTCCAGTCAGTGAAAACATTCTCTTCAGGGATGTTGTGTTCCTCTACCATTTTTTCCCGGTAATAATCTCTAGGCTCCGCAACGCCAACGATTTTAGCTCTGTTTGGATGAGCTTTGGCATAGGATGCGTAAACAAACCCCCGATCTCCGGCACCCGCTATTATCATCTCAACTGGAGTCACTTTGATTTCCCACCCATAAGGTGTACTAAGTTTTGGATACATGCTCCATTTCAATCTATACCTCTATTATCGACAGACAGGAAATCTCATTAATCAAGGAACATAAGACTCCCTTGGTAGAGAGAGTTGGAGCAGAAAGATTCAGAACTCATTTCCAATGCCAGTTACGCGAAGCTAGTGTATTAATCCTGGTTATTTTTACGATATTCTCGGGATTTGGTGTTTCAACGACATATTCGCAACAGGGCATTCCATTAATCATCGCTCTTGGTCTATCGGCGATCGCAATATCCATTCTCCATTTTGGAAAAATACTGAAAAGATAAGATGGGTGAGATATTATTAAAATCATCAACTAGGTGTTTCCTACACTGGCGGAAAGCATAGAGTTCATAATCCGTCACTGACATTCACTGCATTGTGGACTAAATGGGAGATTTCAAGGAAAGTCAAGAATTAGGTTCAGTTGACGAAACTTACCGAAAGAGATCTCAACTCATAATAATCTTGATGATACTGATTGCGTTCTTTGCACCAGCTGCCATGGCTGGAGAACATTATTTTTCTTCATTCTATCTCAATATCACTGCAATGACTTGGCAGGTAAATGTAAGTCAATTTGGTCTTACTATTCAGTTCCTTGAACCGTATATGTTACTGACCATGAGCCCGTTTCTTCTCTTCCGCGCTGGATTTGTATATCAGATTTCGAAATATTATAGAGGAAAAACAACTAGGGGCAGAACAGCCATAGCCGCAGTACTTAGTGAGGCGCCTTTTTTTGTTCTTTTTTTCTTTTGGGCAATATCCACTGCACTCTATAGTGGGTTCGGACTTAATTCCCCGCTACCAATAATGATGGTTGTAGGACTGTTGATATTATGGAGATTTCCTATGCCAACGGTGAAAGTCCCATGGGAGGGTGCTGAAGAACCTACTCCTTGGTGGGAAGAGGAGTCCAAAGAAGATACTAAACCTGCTGTTGATAAGTAAATCAGCTAAACGGATTTGAAACATATCAATCTGACAGTCGTCTGCTCGCGTCTTCATTAGCCTCTGCCAGCAACTCAAAGGCGTAAGCCGCTTCACTTAGGAAGTCGATCTTCACAGCGGCTTGCGTATAGAAGGCTTGCAGACTTTTTTCTATCTCTCTCGCAATCTTTCTCAAAGTTTGGTCATCATGGGTTTCAGGTATTGCTGTCTTTGGTTGGAACGCATCAGAGTAAAGCCCAGAGATGGGTTCTAATATCATCTCAGTGACGTTCTCTCTCCTGATACGTTCTATTGTCTTGATTCTTTTTTGTCCTCTAGTAGCAAGACTACTAAAAGTGCTTGCTAAATCTTGGTCCTTTACTTTCTGTCTTGTAGACTCGTAAAAACTAGTCACCTCATTCTCAACTTCCAATGCAAATGTCATTATTGCTCCAAAGGTTCCAAGTTCCATTATTAATACACACTCCGACTAGAACCAGCGAGTTATGACAACCTTATTTTCTGTAAAGAAATCGACAGCATCTTGGCCCTGTCCATGAAGGTCTCCTAAAAAGGAGTCTTTCATTCCTGAAAAGGGAAAGGTCGCAATTGGTGCAGCAACTCCAATGTTGATGCCAATGTTTCCTGCCTTTACTCTGTATTGATACTCTCGAGCAACTGCTCCGCTTGATGTGAACACAGATGATGCATTGCCATATGGGTTTGCGTGAATAATCTCTATTGCCTCATTGAGGTCCTTTACTCGCATTATTGGGATGACAGGCCCAAAGATCTCTTCTTTTGCTATTGTCATTTCAGGAGTTACTTTATCAAAAACAGTTGGTCCAACGAAATATCCACTTTCGTATCCAGGGACATTGACTTCGCGTCCATCGAGAAGTAATTCTGCACCTTCTTCAAGTCCCTTCTCTATATATCCAAGGACTTTCTCCATTCCTTTCTTAGATGCCAATGGACCCATTTGGACTCCCTCTTCCAATCCATTTCCTACACTCACATTTTTGGCAGCTTCAACAACAGCTTTCTTGAGTGGTTCATATATGTCACCAACAGCCAGAAGTACACCACCTGCTAGACAGCGTTGTCCAGCACATCCATAGAATGATGTGATTAGCGCAGGGATTGTCCGCTCAATATCCGCGTCAGGCATAACAGTAAGGAAGTTCTTCGCGCCACCTTGAACCTGGGCTCGTTTCCCGTTCTCGCCTGCTTTCTTGTAGAGAAGCTTGCCAATCGTAGATGAACCAACAAATGACATGCCTATTGTGTCAGGGCTCTCCAGAAGTGTATTAACAGCCTCTGGGCCACCATGAACCATGTTCAGCACACCTCTTGGGAGTCCAAGTTCATGAATTATCTCAAACTGCCTTACTTGACTCATAGGCACCTGCTCTGATGGTTTTACAATGTACGTGTTTCCTGCTCCCACAGCAAATGGCCAGAACCAAGTGGGGACCATTCCTGGAAAGTTGAATGGTGCTACGCAGAAGAAGACTCCAATTGGCTGCTTAATGACCATCTCATCTATTCCTGCTGCCACATCCTCAGTGTTGTACCCCATCTGAAGTGATGGGATGCTTGTTGCACATTCAAGATTCTCAATTGTGCGGCGGTACTCGCCTCGAGCCTCATCAATGGTCTTTCCTTGCTCCATAGTGAGAATCTTCGAGAGCTCCTCAAAATTCTCCTCAAAAGCGTCTCTGATTCGGTTAAGATGTCGGACTCTTGTGAAAACAGGAGTCGCTCGCCATCGATCAAAAGCCGCCTTTGCAGCTGCGATAGCCTGAAGGGTTTCCTCTTTAGTGCTCATGGGTGTCCTAGCAATTAACTCACCGGTAGCAGGGTTGAATACATCTCGCGTTTCTTTTGCCTTAGACTCAACCCATCGCCCATTTATGTAGTTCTTCACCGTTTCTACAGTCAAGATGGTCACTTCCAGTTCGGAACTCTTTAGTCGACTTGATGTCTATTTGATTCTTGTGTACTGTCACTTTGTGTGAACGAACTTAATCGCATTATCCTGACAAACAACATAGCAGAGACCGCATCCATCACACTTCTCGTTGTTGATGACCGCTACATTGTTTCTCATCTGAATAGATACATAACCACCATCTGCGCAAGCTACAACGCAGTCTTTACACCCTGTACAATTATCCTCAATCACATGTGCCACCAATGGAGGGAGCTTTGTGAGGGCAGTCCATGTAGTGATTTTGGGTAACGCTTTACCAACAATATCGGTGAGTGTGGTGTATCCTTTTCGCTCCATGAACTTTGCGAGTCCTTCTGTCAAGTCCTTAATAATTGAGAACCCATGCCACATGACTGCTGTGCAAACCTGAAGAGTCTTAGCTCCAACCATTAGATATTCTGTTGCACCATTCCATTCTTCAATGCCTCCAATCCCCGAAATTGGAATGTCAGGAAGTGCTTTTGCAATCTGCGATACAAAACGAAGACCAAGAGGTTTCACTGCAGGTCCACAGAACCCGCCATATGTACTGAGTTGTTCTTTCTTATCAACACCATAAGCAATAGGAAGAGGAGTAGCTGTTTCGATATCAACTCCGATCAGCGACTCTACTGTATTTATGGCGGATAATGCATCAGCACCTCCTCTCACAGCGGCTTCTGCGATGGGGACAATGTCAGTCACGTTCGGAGTCAGTTTTACCATCACTGGCAAGTCGGTCCCTTTCTTGGCAGCTTTAGTCACTACTTCAACCAGCTTCGGGTTTTGGCCGATGAATGCACCCATGTGTTTCTCAGGTGATCCATGTGGGCAGGACACATTTAGCTCAATCGCATCAGCACCCGAAGCAGAAATAGTTTCAGCAAGTGAAGTCCACCCCTCTGGTTCGGGACCACTCATCATGCTAGCAATGAATATGAAGTCCTCAGGAGCCTCTTGCTTTATTTTTGGGATCCACTCGTCTGTCCACTTCTTCAACGGCTCACGGGATAGTAGCTCAATATTATTCATCCCAATAGCTTTTCCGTCCCTACGTAGAACCCCTAAGCGTGTTCTTGGATCAACAGTAGGTTCTTCTGTTACAGTTTTCATAACTGCACCTCCCCATCCCAGCCTTGCAGCTCGAAGAATGTGACGTGGATCCATCGTAGGCGGCGCAGACGATAACAAGAACGGATTCTTGAAAATGATACCTGCGAACTCGATTTCTAATTGGTTTGAGGACATGGTTCAATCCGTCTCCAGCTTTATGGTGGTAATACTACGTCCCTAAAGGCCTTTAGGGAAGTGTTTCTTTGCGTTCCCCGGCTAAACTAAGCATGGTGATTGTAATGAAAGATGAACTAATTCCAAAGGACCTTGCAAAGAAATACACTCAGAAAGAAATACTTGAGATTGAAAAGAAATACTTAGCACCTGCTGTGGGTCATTATTATGAACATCCCGTCCTTTTTGTTGAAGGTAAAGGTGCTTTACTGAAGGACTCAACAGGCAAGGAATACATAGATCTATTCGCTGGCATTTGTACAACAATAACAGGTTACAATCATCCGAAATATGTAGCCACAATCCAATGGCAAGCAGAACGCTTGGTTTATACAAGCTCTCTGTACTCTACAATTCCTTATGCTGTGTTAGTCAAGCAACTAGCTGAAATCGCTCCCAGAGGACTTTCACATTCCTTTATTGTCAATAGTGGTTCTGAAGCGAACGAAGCCGCGCTCGCAATGGTACGCAAGTATACAGAGAATCCATACATCATAGCATGCCAACGCGGGTACCACGGTAGGACAACTCTAGCAAGGGAGCTCTCAAGTGCAGGATGGCGTACCTTTCCAGAGGCGCATCCTCCTGGAGTACGATTTACACCGTATGGATACTGCTATCGGTGTCCTTTTGGCAAGGAGCATCCTGGTTGTGACTTGGAATGTGCACATTATCTCAGGGAAGTCATACGAACACAGACCAACAAGGCAATTGCTGCATTCATAGCAGAACCAATCCAAGGAGTAGGTGGCATTATTCAGCCACCAGCAGAATACTTCAAGATCGTTCATGAAATCGTAAAGGAGTATGGTGGATTCTATATCTCGGACGAAGTACAGACTGGTTTTGGGCGAACTGGCAAAAAATGGTGGGGAATCCAACACACTGGTGTTGAACCTGATATCATCACAATGGCAAAGGGATTTGGTGGCGGAATCCCTATTGCTGGATTCATCTCTCGTCCTGAGATTGCTGTAAATTATACAGTCACTGATTCGTTCGCCACTTTTGGAGGAAATCCCCTGTCATGTGCGGCTGCCGTTGCTGTGATTGAAATCATTAGAGACGAAAACTATCTAGAAAAAGCAGCCAAACTAGGTGGAATTCTAAAGAAGAAAATGGAGGAGCTTAAAGAAGATCATAAAATAGTTGGAGATGTTCGTGGTCAAGGAATGATGTTGGGGGTTGAACTTGTTCGAGATCAGAAAACAAAAGAACCTGCTATCCAAGAAATGCTAATGATCATGGAGACCTGCAGAGAAAAAGGTCTCCTCATTGGTAAAGGTGGTCTGGATGGTAATGTGATTCGACTTCAGCCTCCACTGGAATTAACTGAAATGCAGATTGATGAAGCGTGTACAATCCTTGATGATGCCTTCAAGAAAACCGAAAAAGGCCTCTAGGACATCTGTCACTGTTTCGTTAGATCACCATAGCTATCAGGTCGCCGGTCTCTAAAGAACTGCCAAGTGTTTCGAACCTCTCTAATCATATCTAGGTCAACATCCGCAACAACAAGCTCTTCTTTGTCTCGAGAACCCTGAATGACTAATTGGCCACGTGGGTCTGCGATGTAGGAGCTTCCATAAAATGTTCCTGTCTTCCAAGGCTCCTCACCAACCCTGTTAATAGCTGCTATGAAGTATCCATTTGCCACTGCGTGCGCAGGTTGTTCAATGCTCCAGAGATGTTCCGAGAGACCTGCAACTGTTGCTGAAGGGTTAAAGACTATCTCCGCTCCATTAAGTCCGAGGGCACGAGCACCCTCTGGAAAATGTCGATCATAGCAAATATAGACACCAATCTTTGCTACCGACGTGTTGAAAATAGGATATCCAAGATTGCCTGGCCGGAAATAGAATTTCTCCCAGAATCCTGGGTCAAGCTGTGGAATGTGCATCTTTCTGAATTTCCCCAGGAGAGTGCCATCTGAGTCAATGACGATTGCCGTGTTGTAGTACACTCCCACTGATTCCTCTTCGTACATTGGGGCAATCAATATGAGCTTGTTGTCCTTTGCAAGTTTTTGCATCCGTTTGCTCAAGGGTCCTGGTATGGGCTCAGCATATTTGTACCACTTTCTATTTTGTTCAGCACAAAAGTACGGACCAAAGAATAACTCCTGAAAACAAAGA
Source organism: Candidatus Thorarchaeota archaeon (assembly GCA_016840855.1). Classification (GTDB taxonomy): domain Archaea; phylum Asgardarchaeota; class Thorarchaeia; order Thorarchaeales; family Thorarchaeaceae; genus SMTZ1-45. The sequence goes on from JAEORO010000056.1 coordinate 11,935, forward strand.
ATCTGCACCTCTTGCTGCTTTGCAATAGTGGCAAACCCTTCATGTTTTCGAATCATCTTCTCGATGTTTTTCTCAATGGCTGCTTCATCTGAAACATCGCCTTCCCATGTAGCTTGTACAAGACCAACTCGAACTTTTCTCAATGCTATCACTCCACTGACCTTAGAGAATGAACTCTTACTGTTGTATCTAATAGACGTTTCCCAAACCAATTTATGGCAAGACTCTCACTATTCTGTGGAGAACTTCCGATGGCAGAACTAGATCTAATTGTCAAGAATGGAACTGTTGTGACTGCAGTTGACACCTACAAGGCAGATGTTGGAGTTAGGGACGGAAAAATCGCAGCCTTGGGGCTTGATCTCGATTCAGAACCTGATACAAAAGTCGTCGATGCAATGGGCAAGTATGTCTTTCCTGGCGGTATCGATGTCCATGTTCATTTTCAACTGCCATTCTCTGGAACAGTTTCTGCTGATGATTTTGAAAATGGCACCAAAGCGGCAGCATGTGGAGGTGTAACTACAGTTCTTGACTTCGCTATCCAAAAGAAAGGACATTCAATAATGGAGGCTGTGGAAGCACGTAGAGCTGAGGCAGATTCGAATGTGTGCATAGATTATGGTCTACATGCAGCTATTACTGATTGGAACTCTCAGACACAGGCCGAGATAAAGAGAATCATCGAATATGGAATACCTACTTTCAAGATGTTCATGATATACAAGAATGAAGGATGGATGGCAAACGATGGCATGCTCTTCAATGCACTAGAAGAAACTGCCAAGCTAGGCGGTCAAATTGGAGTGCACGCAGAGAGTGTAGACGTGCTAGACATGTTAATTGAAAGATACGCTCAGGAGAAAGAGAAATGGGGTGCTTATGGGCATACTCTATCCAGACCATGTTATGTTGAGGAAGAGGCAATCATTAGGGCGATTAAATGGGCTGAAGCTACCGGAGGAAAACTATACATCGTTCACATGTCAACTGGTGAAGGTGCAGAGGCTGTTCATGCTGCTAAGAATAGAGGTGTGAACGTTTATGCTGAAACCTGCCCCCAGTACTTGCTTTTAGATGACGAGGTATTCAAACAAAAAGACGGGCACCTCTATGCTACTTGTCCCCAGATTAAGAAACCACATGATAGTGAACGATTGTGGGAAGGGCTTGCAAATGGAGATGTACAGATTGTTGCTACTGATACATGCACGTTTGACACAAAACAAAAAGCTGCATGGAATGGTGACTTCAGAAAGATTCCCTTTGGTATGCCTGGTGTTGAAACCATGGTACCATTGATGCATACAGAGGGAGTCGGTAAACGAGGTTTCAGTGTGAACCATTTAGTGTCTCTCGTCAGTACTAATCCCGCCAAACTCTTTGGACTCTTCCCTGAAAAAGGGACAATAGTAATTGGTAGTGATGCTGATCTGGTCATCTTCGACCCGAAAAAAGAGGTAACGCTTAAAGCTGAAAATCTTCAAACAAATTGTGATTGGAATCCGTTTGAGGGTTGGCAGCTTGCAGGATACCCGACTACAACAATCTCGCGAGGTAAGATAGTTGCTGAGAGTGGTACCTTTGTGGGTGAAGTAGGTCACGGAAGATTTCTCAAAAGAAAGCCCTTTGGAAAGCTTTGAAAAACATCTCGTCAACCTCATAAGTCATAACCAGTAACTAAATTCTATGCGATTTCCAAACAACCGTGCGTATCATGTAATCTATGACGACTCGCTAATGGATGCAGTCAAGTATGCAGCAGAGAATGATTGGACCAGCATAGTACCAGACATTGGTGTTCCCGCGTTCTCACCTGAGCGAATCTTGACTGATGAACGCACCCGTTTACGAGAACTGTCACGAAACCTATCTGTCGGCTGGGGTTTTCATGCAGCTGGTGATAATGTTAGCCTATTTTCGACATATCCTCCGATTAAGGCCGGAATTATTCAGTATTTCAAGCAAACAATCAATTTGGCTCGAGAGATAAGCACCGGACCAACAAATGTGGTGATTCATGCTGGAGTTCCTCCTGGGTTCAAGAAAGCCAGGGGTCAACCTGGAAATTTCAATGAGATTAACCATGATTTTTATGCTCAAACACTTCGAGAGAACATCACTGCACTGATTGAGCATGCATTTCCCCATGTCAAAATTGCCATTGAAAACACTGGATGGACACCACTAATCAGGGATGTTGTAAGATCGCTCCTCCCTAAAGGACTTAGACTTTGTTTTGATATACCAAAGCTCTATGGTCCAGGATTCAAAATCATAGAGGAAGACTGGAACTTTATCAAAGAACACAAAGGATTCATTGAGGTTGTTCACATACATGATATTGACCCAACTCTTGGCTCACATCAGGTAGTTGGAGAAGGGATTTTAGACTTCGAACGATATCTCCGTTTCTTGAGTGAACTTCCTACGAAACCTCAGTATGTTTTCGAAGTCCGACCCCGTGAAGATGCACATGAAAGTCTCTTGAAACTTGGTCGGCTTCTGGATATCTTGAATCTGACTCTCTAAGTCTTTCTACAGTTGCATAGAAACTAGAATGTAGAAAAAGAGTGCAATAATGAACAAGATCACTCCAATTACTAACAAAATAGCAGTTCTCATTTCCATGATCATTCTCTCTCCTGTTGTTGAAGAATTAGTGCATCTCTAATTTCACGAAATGCTTCAAGTGTGTCACGATTCAATATTCTAATCTTTTTACTTGTCTTTCCAATTCCTGCAATTGGAAGTGGAGCTCGTCCAAATCCTCGAAGTTCACGGAGTATGAAGTCTCTTAGCTCTTCGTGAAACCGTACTCCTTCAATGTTCTCCTGGGCAGTACCTCCCCTTGTGAGCTTCTGAAGGATTATCGCAATTACTCCTCCACCTTGTACAGCAGAAGGCTTAGCGGCTGTTTCAATCTGAACGGTACCAATCCCAAAGAGCCTATCAAAGATGCCTCTTCTCGTTCTCAAGTTTGTCACTGTTCGAAAGGGTACATGCCTTTGTGTGATGTTGATGATGCCCTTCCTCACGAATATCTCTGGACTGACTTCACCCTCCCAGCTAGCTAATGAATAATAGATGCGCCTAACATAGATGTAAGTATACACAATCCAGATTGCAAAAAGAGCGCCTGCTGCTAGCCAATAATATTGGGTTACTGTGCTCCACCCAAGTATAATGAAGACCTCTGTAAATTCAGCTAATGTCAGAATTACCTCTGTAATAATAGGATTGCTGAAAAAGAGCACCCATATGGCGACCCAACTCAGGAACAGGATGATTAATACTCTCAACCATTTCTTGTAGAGAAAGGCATTGTCTGGATGGAACATTCTTCCACTGATTATCTGTTCCAGAGGAGGTTTGATGACCCGCCCCTCATTTTGAGTCATATGTCGCATTCCTCATTCTCTATCCTTTCTTAATAAATCACGGATTTCGCGAAGGACCAATAGAATCTCTTCCTCAATACTGCCAGGCTCGAATAAAATAGCCTCCTCTTCTTCTGGCTGGACCACTTCTGTACCAGTAACATATGGGTCTTTGAACTTTCTAAGTTCTAGGAGGATGAAATCTCTCAATTCTTCATAGAATGTCAGACCTTCCAGCTTCTCTTCGGCAGACTGAAATGAACCTGCGGACCCACTGGCTGTTTCAACCTCGATTGATCCAATTCCAAACAGACGGTCGAAGGGTCCTGCAACGCTTTGGATGTTCGTTATCGTGCGAAAAGGAACATGTTTCCTTGTAATGTTGATAATACCTTTTTTCACATAAATTTCTGGCATCGTCTTGCCAGTTTTAGCAATCACTGAATATTCGAAAGACCGAATGTATATTGGATAAATTATCAGGTAGGGTATCAAAATGGAACCTGTGATAATCCAATACCAGAAATTGAATGGGAACCATATGAGGTCAAAGGTGGATGCAATGCCACCTGGATTTTCAGTTATTATACCAACAAGCCAAAAGACCAGTAACATTGAACCAATAATTGTTATCCATAGCATTACTACGCCAAAGACACCAATGAACCAGTTCTTGTTGCGGAAATACTTTGATGGCTTGAAGACCTTTCCTCGAGCAATCTCTTCCATTGGCGGTTTGATTACTTTACCTCTACCTGACATGTTCACTTTATCTCTCCTTCTCGAGTCTCCTGTCAATTTTTTCTAGTACATTCCTAATCTCACGAAGTGTTATGAGTATCTCGTCATCTAGGCTGTCACTCAAACGAGGAACTGGTTCATCTCTTGGATGTATATATTCAGTTCCTGTGACATAAGGGTCTCTGAACCGTCTAAGTTCATGAAGAATGAAGTCACGCACCTCCTCGTAGAAAGTTATGCCCTCGAGCTTTTCCTCAGGACTTCTACCACCTTGAGCACCCCCAGAGTACCCAGCTGTTTCAATTTCAACAGTGCCAATTCCGAAGAGTCGGTCTATTGGACCAGTTCTGCTCGCAATATTGGTGATAGTTCTAAATGGGACATGCTTCTTAGTCACATTAACCAATCCCTTCTTGACATAGATCTCTGGCATTGTGGTTCCAGTTTTCGATATCACGCTATACTCAAAGTTGCCAATGTAAAAGGGAATTGCAACCAGTATTGGGAGGAACCAAAAAGCTGACAATACCAGATACCAGAAGTTGACAGCAGGTAACCAGTCATAGAAGATAATCCAGAAGAGAGGTGTCCAGTTTGGAGTCCCGGAATCAGTCGCACCAATCAAAGCTCCTATTGCAAGACAACCTAGTGTACATAACCATAGCAAAAACCAAACAAAGATTGCTCCAAACCACTCCTTGTAATAGAATCTACGATCTGGTTTGAATACTCGACCAGCTGTCACATCTTCCATTGGCGGTTTAATCACTACACTTCGGTTGTCATGATCCAATTACATCATCTCCCATTTCTTGCGATATTCATCGCTGATTGCTAACCCACCTAACACAAAGACCAGTCCTAACCCATCAAGAAGACCACCCAGAAAATAAAGAATCTCCGGTCCTCCAAGAGTGCCAGTTAGCATCCCTACAACTTCAATAAGCATAATGAATCCGCCAACTGACATAAGCACCGTACCAATTTCTTTTCTTTTCATTGACATTTCATATCAACCCCATAGACATTATTAGTAGTAGGAAGAAGAGAATGAGGGTTATGACAAAGATGACTACTTTAATCGCAAGTCGCGCTGCACTCACCATAGTTGCTGCCTCCTTAGCTTTCCATATCTCATGTCTTCACACTTCATTCTCTTTGTTACTTCCTCTATAGCTTTGTCTTGAGAATCTCCCTAATATCTCGAAGTGCCAGCAAAATCTCGTCGTCGAGAGTACTATCACTTCTCTGAGCTGGTTCATCTCGAGGTGCAACCACTTCAGTTCCTAATGCATATGGGTCTCTGAACTTTCTCAGTTCACGTAGGACAAACCGTGTAAGCTCCTGATAGGCTTTTATGCCCTCAATTTTTTCTTCCGCGTTCCCGGGCTGTACGCCGCCAGAATAACCTGCAGTTTGAATCTCTACAGTTCCAATCCTAAAGAGTCTGTCAAATACACCAGCTCTACTTGCAATGTTGGTGACAGTTCTAAAAGGAACATGTTTTCGAGTGATGTTTATGATTCCTTTACGAACGTAAATCTCTGGAGATGCTTCACCTGACTCTGAAATTACAGCGTACTCAATGGACCTAACATATACTAGTATTCCTGCCAACGCTGGAACTAGCCATACTATATGGACAATCCAAATCCATATGCTTATTGTTGGCAACCACTCAAGAATCCATAATCTCTCGTAGGCTGTCCAGCTTTCAAAGTATCCTATCAGCCAAGCAGTACTCCAGAGCGCAAGGATAGCAAGCGCCCATGTCACTGCTGCAAAACCGATGGACATGAACCACCATTTGTTCCTTAGTGCGCTCTCTGGCTTGAATGTTCTCCCAAAGGACACGTCCTGAGGGGATTCCAAAACTCCTTGTAATCCGTTTGCTACAGTCAATTATTATCACGACTCCTTTCTTTTGTAACGCGGGATCTCCTTTGCTGCAAGTTTGTTGAAAATCGCAATTGATTGCTGAGTCATTGGAAGTTGTTCCTCATCAGGGCGGAGAGTAATATTGTACTCATCCATGATTGTATCAAGTGTCTCCCTGCACTCAGCTTCCTTTGGACATTCAGGACAGAGTTTTCCCGCGTAGGAGTCATGTTTGTACCATACTATGACACCAAGCTTCATTGTGAATACAATATACACTTGGGCATTTGCTTGATAGTCGAAACCGATGAGTATTCCCTTGTAGTCAAGCAAACTCTCTACATCGAGCCGATGACTACTTGCCTGCTCATTCAACACTTTGGCGATCTTCTTGCGTGCTCTGTTGAGCACTCGCGACACATAGGCGGGGCTCCACTCCTCATCCACACCTTGTTCCGCAATCTCTGTGGTACTCAGTCCTTTTTGGAACTGTTCCCAGACCATTGCTTCGTGTGTTGAGAGTTGGGGCATTCTTGATTCACCGCGTTGTTGGTCATACCACAATATGAACTTTTTGTGGTAATTCCTTGTTACATTCTTGGGAAAATTTATATATAAATTTGTTGAATGTTTACCTAGATTTGGTAAACAATTATTGTTTACATCAGGTGGAAAAGATGGCAAATAACGGAATTGTTATTCAAACACACGGCCTGAACAAACGATTCGATACTGTTCACGCCGTCAGAGATCTGAACCTAGAGGTTCGGTCTGGTAGTAGGTTTGGATTTCTTGGTCCAAACGGTGCAGGAAAAACAACCACAGTCCGGATTCTATCTGGTCTCATGAAACAGACAAGTGGTCAAGCCACTGTATGTGGTTTTGATGTCAGTACACAGCGTGATCAAATCAAGGCTGCAACTGGTCTGCTTCCTGAGTCTCCTGGACTTTACTCGAAGCTATCAGCAGTGGAATTTCTAGAGTTCATCGGAGCATTAAATGGACGAAACGGAGCAAGTCTGAACAGACGCATAGACATAATGCTTGGCATGCTCGGATTAGAAGGTCGCCAGAACGACTTGTTAGAGTCCTACTCCTCAGGCATGAAACAGAAAGTGCTTGTAGCTTCAACATTATTGAGTGAGCCGAAGTTGGTGTTTCTAGACGAACCCACTTCTCGACTCGATCCCGCAGCAAGCGCGCTGGTGAAGGACTTGATACTTGTCTTGGCCGAAGAGACTGAAACTAGTTTCTTCATCTGCTCACACCAGACATCGTTTGTTGAGGATGTCTGTGATGTTGTTGGTATCCTCAATGAAGGCTCTCTTGTTACTCATGGTTCTCCTCAGGAGATTATGGAAACAACTGGTGCAAAAGACCTCGAGGATGCATATCTGAAGATTGTTGGCGGTCATGTGGACAGAAAGACCTTGCTGGCTTGGAGGTAATGCTAATGGTGCGGACCTGGTTGGCAATAGCGAAAGCAGAGTTCCAGGTGTTGTCCTCAAGTATGAGGGGTCATAGAAAGCTCTACACCAGTTTTCTTTATTCACTCGCCATTGTTTGGGCTGTAGTAATTACCCCAATGCTATACAATGCAATCCTTGGCGCATTATTCCCCATGGATGTGTTACGACCTATGCTCATGGTGATATTTCCAGGGCTCATGCGTACTGTTGGACTATTCCTTTGGCTTGTTCTACTATTGTTTCCTCTATCGTATGCTCTGCAAGAGATTAAGATTGGACAGTGGGAGATCTTTTTGTCCAACAATGTGCGAACAAGAGACATAATGGCTGGAACATTTCTAGGGAAGCTTGGTCTTTATGGATTAATCATTGTTTTCTTGGCTCCATTGCTAGTGACTCCATTCATGTTGGCATTTGAGGTCAATGTTATTGGTCAGTTACTGGTTTATGGTGTTGTCATACTGTTAGCAATGGGAACAATCTGGCTCTCGAACTTCCTAACAAGTGTTATTCAAGCAAGGCTAGGCGATTCATCACGAGGTAATGATATAGCAAAGGCATTGGCTATGGTTGTTGCTATAGTCGTCATCATCCCAATGTATGGCTTGATGTTCTTCCTCCCGACTCTGTCTGAGTTGATGGGTATGAATGCATTTCTTATCCTTCCCTCTACATGGTTTGCTGACTTAATTAGCTGGCTCGCAATAACATTCAATGGCATTGGATTGACTAGTGCTCATATAGCAGCCTTCTCATCAATACTTCAGTTGGACTTGTTGATTACTGGAGTCTTAACGATAGGTTTCACTCTTGGTATAGTTGGTCTCGCATTGGGGATGGCTGATAGAGTTTTCACGATTGAGGCTGGTATTCGTACAGAGGTTGTAACAACAGTTGGGAGCGAGAATGTGCTCCTAAGAGGCCTCAGGAAAATGAATTCTGGACCATTTGGATCACTTGTAGTCACCAACTTCAAGGACTTTCTACGAAAGGCGCAGAATCTATCAAAGATTGGCTATGGCGTAATCCTCGCGATAATCATGCCTGTCCTTATGATGTCTTTTGATATTGAATATATTCAATTCAAAGAGATGTTCTTGATGATGGTTGCTATGATGTCTTTAATCGGCGCTTTACCATTCGCTGGTTCAGGATTCCTTGAGAGCAAGGACCAACTATGGATTATTCAAGGGGCACCATCAGGGGCATCAAGATTCGTCAAGAGTAGGATTGTAACTCAGGCGATTATAGGTATACCATTAATCGCCATACCAACAGCAGTAATTTATCTGATGCTTGAGATGACTTTTGCAGAACTCCTCCTCTTTCTTGGACTTGGATATGCAGCAGTAATCGGTGGAATGCTTATGGCTACTGGTGTGACTGCAAGGAACCCAAACTACGAGGACACGAAATCACCTGCCCACCAGGCAAATGTGATGACCTCCTGTCTACTGGCTGAGTTCTCAATTATAGGTGTCATGTTTGTGGACATATTCCTAACTTTAGGTACAGGCATAGACTTCTTCGGAATAATTGAGAGTATATTTGGGCCGGGTAACATGATGATTGGGGTTTCTGCAATCGGACTTGTTGTCCAATGGATTATTGCAGGCATTCTTCTGTCGTCAGGAATCAGATATCTCTCTAGGCCTGATCCCTAGAGAGAGTGGTATAGGCGAAGTCTTTCGGTGTTGGTGTCTTCGCCTTACCACAACTCTACTCTACATAGAAACAAACATGTAATCTCATCTCCGGGAGTGAATGACCAAGTTTCGGTCATCACTCCCAACAAAGAGCGACTCTGAATAATCTGAATAGAATCTTGTCTCTCGAAATCCAGCTTGCGCTAGAAATCGCTTCATCAAATTCGAGTCAAGATTGAGCACTTTCTGTGTTGAAACCAATGAAGTCCATTCTCCTTTAACCTTCATTTGAGCCGACATCACTAGAGTGGATGAGTTTGGAGGATTCGTGTGCTCATAAAATCTTGAAAACACCACCTCCTCTCCAGTATCCATTTTTCCACTCTTCTGTGGGAGAAACCTGAAGCCAGTCCTTTGAATCTCTTCAAAGTTAAGTACCTGCGCTATGAAAACACCATTCTCCTTTAGTGCATCGTAAACAGATGATAGAACTCCCTCTAATACAGATAGATCATCAAGGAGCGCCAAGGAATTACCAAGGCAGATTATCAAATCAAATTCGCCAAGGTCAATAGATTGGAATTTCTCTATTCCACTCAGAATAAACTTGGATGCTGCGCTGTTTGATGCTGCATGTTTCTTTGCTTGCGAAATCATGATCTCACTATTATCAATCCCAACTACTTCTGCCCCCTCAAGAGTTAGAGCCACAGCATGTCTTCCGGTTCCGCATGCCAAGTCCAAGACACGTTTGCCCTTGGGGTTGCCAAGGCGTGATTTCAGGAAAGGTATCTCTCTTGCAAGCCTCGCATTCCAATCTATTACATCGTCATATGCTAATGCAATATTATCAAACGAACTCATTTGAAACTGGCTTACAGGGAAATCTAATGACTTCAATCTTATGTGCATAGGATTAAGAGGTTTGGAGAGATATCAGACACATGTTGGAGATTGTAATTCTTGCGGCGATTATCATTGCGGCTAGTATAATCCTGATGAGTAAATCAGGTAGGCGTCGGACTACAGAATCAGGAAAGTATGATGGTCCTTCAGGGGTGTATGGCCATGGTTTGCAGGATCTTGAAACTCAAATCCACTTTCCTACGATTAAAGACACCGCAATGCCCTTCCCAATGTCCAAAAGAGAAGAGCGTGAGAAGACAGAAACCTATAGTGGCAAAAAAAGAAGATCTATTCGTTCAAGAAATCAATCTCGCTAGACGTAAAGAGTACGCGACCCTCCATACCTCCAGCCACCGTGATTGTTTGTCCACTTACATGACCTGCAAGCTTGTCTGAAGCCAGGTAGAGAATTGCTCCAGCGATATCTTCTGGAACTGCAGTTTTACGCATCGGGATTGTTTGTAATATTCTCCTCGTCATGTCATTGTCAGTTAATTCCTTCTCTGCCATCGGAGTCATCGTCCATCCTGGATTGACAAGATTCACACGGCCTTTTGGTGCCAAATGGACTATCTCATTCTTCAGACTCATCATCATACCATGCATAGCTGACTTGGATGTAGAATAATCAACATACCAAGCTTCACCAAAGAGCCCTGCAGTTGAGCCAACAAGAATGAGTGAAGCGCTTTCCTCTGGGAACTTCTCTAGGTTTGCAAAGAAATACTTTGAACAGAGGAATGTACCTGTGAGATTCACTCTGATAGTTCGCTCCCACTGCTCAAGAGTCATCTCTTGAACGGCTTTTCCCTCATGATTAGCAATGCCTGCATTCGCAATAAGCACATCAACACGACCAAATGCGCGGTTCGCCTTCTCAAACAAAGCCCGAACTTCATCTTCCGATGTCTGATCCATTTTCAAGACATTGAGCTCATCCCGCCAAGTCTTCTGAATATCGTCAAGTGATTTTGAAGAATGATTGTATGTTCCTGTAACTCGTGCACCTTCAACAAGTAGCATCTGCGTGACTTCAAGACCTATCCCCCCTGATGCTCCAGTAACCATCACATGTTTTCCAGAAAGCCCAGTATCCAATATGTATACCTCCAAAGCACCGATGTATCTAAGGATTCAGATCCCTTTCAATGATATGATATACTGCAAAATTAAGAGATTGAATCCGTTTTCCACAGGATGCGATGATATTGTTCAATAAGAACTTCTGGCCAACTGCCAACAGACCGAAGTAGGAGATCAGCTGTAAGTCCAACAACATCATCAATATCGAGTTCCTTTAGCTTTGGACATTGAAATAAAGGAGAAAGGTCTACTCGTTTTAGACGATTGTCTAATAGTGAAACCTCCTCAAGGTTAGGACAGGAGCCGAGAGGCTCCAAATCAATCTCTTGAAGCCTGTTATGACTTAGTCTTATAGACTTCAAGTTTTTTCCACATTTCTCTAGAGGAGAGAGATCAATTTCTGTTATACTATTATTTCGAAGACATAGTGTTTCGAGGCTCTCACACCAAATTAGCGGTAGTAAATCCACTTGTGCAATATTGCGAAGATCAAGATTGATTCCTGTTTCATCGGATTTGAATCTTGTAATCTTCTCTAGGCCATTGGTAGTAACATATCTGATGAAAATCTCGGATACCACTATCACCGACCTTCCTAGCATTTCGATTTAATTTCGTAAAGAAAAAGTTTCCCTAAAAATCATGACCTTTTAACCACTGACAATCATATTGTCTAAATATCAGAACATACATGAATTCTCCTAACAAATGGGAGTTTGCAATGATGTCTAACACCAGCTTTCCATCAACATTTTCCATTGTAGCTCGCGATCCAGTCAATGGAGACCTCGGAATTACTGTTCAATCGAAGTTTCCAGCAGTTGGTTCTGTTGTACCGTGGGCAGGAGCCAATATTGGAGCTATCGCAACACAAGCTTGGGCAAATGTTGGTTATGGACCGAATGGACTCAGTCTTCTTGGAGATGGTCATAGTGCATCGGAAACTTTGAAGATTCTTCTTGATAGTGATGAAGGCCGAGAACACCGTCAAATTGGAATTGTAGATGCATTTGGTAAAGCTGTTGCTCACACTGGGAAGGAGTGTATGGAATGGGCTGGTCATATAGTAGGTGATGGTTTTTCATGTCAAGGAAATATTCTGACAGGTGAAGATGTTGTTGCTGATATGGCTGACGCTTTTGAAAATACTGAGGGCGATTTGATAGACAAGTTGTTTGCAGGACTCATTGCTGGTCAGGCAGCAGGGGGCGACCGACGGGGTATGCAGTCAGCTGCGATACTAGTAGTCCGTGAGAAAGGTGGCTATGAGGGTGGAAATGACAGGTATGTTGATGTTCGAGTTGATGAACATCCAAGCCCAATTAATGAGCTTGTCAGAATATTCAACATATATGACATGACTTTACTCTCTCGTGAAGATCCAAACTTACTTGTGAAGATAGAAGGCGATCTTCTCACAATCATTCAAGAAGCTCTAATCACTCTAGGCTATCTTGAGGATGCTCGCGAGAACTCCTTCGGAAATAGGACAAAGTCAGCTCTAACAGAGTGGATAAACACCAACAACTTCGAGAATAAGGCACGAGATGATGGAACAATATGGCCAAGTGTAGTGGATTACTTACTCGAAGATGCAGACTTAATGACGGAGTGGCTAAACCGTAAAAAGGGATGTTAGGACTGAAGAACGTGACACTCAACTTACGTTGTTTCTTCTAGCTTAGCTAGGTTTCTCTTCCACTCGCGTTCAATCCGTTTCTCACGATTGTAGTGTCCCATCTCACCTCTGTTGTGAGAAGGATTTCCGCTTAGGATAACTGAACCTTCAAATAGTAATAAGAGAACCGTCGGAATGAGTGCTGTATAATCCCAGGAAAGAAGCATCCCAAGAATCCAAAGCCATAGCGATGTAATTACAGTCCAAAACCCAGCAAAGAAGAAGAACCACTTTCGCTTTGATGCTGGGGCTTTCAGAAATGTCACATAATCAATTTTTACTGTTGGTTCATAGTACTGATCTCTACACATCCCATCGAGTTTGATACCAGCCCATTTTCCCGCGATGACTCGACCGATGGGGTAGAGAAATGCGATAACTGCAAATACGAAGAGAAAACGTAGACCAAAGGAACTCCAACTTGATACACCCCAAATAAGGATCTCACTCCAGATTAATGGCAAACCCAGTGCCCATATGTATCCCCATAGCGCTAGCAATCCCAAGATAGTTTCTAGTAATAGTACTGGAGCAAGAGGATATGTTCCACCTCGATCTGTTGCGAATAAGATGTTTCTAATCTCAGATGCTTTCAAGACCTCTTGTTCGACGGGTTTGGGTTCCCTTTTAATCTGACGTACAATCTTCCAAAACTGCTTTCGGGTTTCAGCAGGAACTTGTTTGGGATCATTATCGATGATGAACTTAATTTCTACTAGTTTCGACAATCTTTCAGTCATATAATTTCATCTCCCAATATCTTAGTAAGTTGATTGGCTAACATTTAATCGCTTTGTAGACATAATGAAGAGTAGATAAGCATCCTTGTGAATTATATCCAGAGGCAACTCTACGGAGCTTCCATATGATTTCCAGTGAGATTAGGAGGAGCATTAAAGCTCTCTCTAAATTCGACCTAGTGGTGAACCACTATAATTTAGCTCTTACTAATAGTCTAGAGGGACCACCATCGATTGAATTTGATAGAACAAGCTATCCCGGATTTGAGGCTCATCTCTTCACAATTGCTGATGCATCTCAATGGATGCCTGAATTGGACTCAGAAGATAATGTGATTCTCTATGGAATTGATAATCGGTCTGACCCATTTTTCTTGTGGATAAGGTTTCTAGAAATTGCAAATGAAGTAATGAGGTATCTTGAAAATTATCGACATGAATTGAAACACGGAATCTACCCAAGCACTGACTGGGCATATAATGAAAACCGTTGGTACCGCAAGAACTGGGAAGGTCCAAATCATAGGTTTAAGCCTACAGAAGAGTTTCTCAATTCAGTTGATGAATCAATACGGGAACAAATCAAAGCATTAAATGACTTAGGTTTTTCAACAACACAGAGCTGTTCAGGACTTGAAAAAGACCACCCCGACAGGGAACCATATTTGCCGTATGTGATGTTTGATGAGCGAGCCTACACAAGATCTAGCGCTCATTTGTTTACTCTTGCCGACATCACCGGGTGGGTACCTAGTTATGGTCCTCACAATTTTGACATCGAATTTAGGCTACATGACTCAAAACGTGCTGAAGAACTCTGGGATAAATTGGTTGTCGTAGCAAGACGACTAGCACAGTTGCTTGAAGATTATAGGCTCAATCTAAAACAAGAGCTTGTGGAGCAAATAGTTTAGATTTCCATATTCTCTAAAAGGAACGTTGTTCTCTGTTTTTTCGTGCCAATTGATAGGACATTTAGGGAAACATGGGCGATTGTCAAAGAACATCTTGGACATCCTGTTTGGCAATCCCCACAAAAGAAAACGGCTGATATTCATGGCCGTCTTGTAGGAGTAGACTTCTCGCTGTGTTATGGTTGTGAAAAGTGCATCCATGCATGTCCAACTAATGTCTTTGTACTAATGCAGGATGATTCTGGACGCACTATTGTTGATCCTGTGAAAGACGACGAGTGCATCTTATGTCTTGTGTGCGAGATTGTATGTCCTGTTGAGGCTATTAGTATTGAGCGAGCAGGTGGTTCAGACGACACCCTCGACTCCTTACTAGAGGGAAAGAGAGGATAGAAGATGTTTGATATTCTGTTAGATGAAAATGAACGAAAGATACGAGATGAGGTTCGCAGGTTTGTAAGGGAAAAAGTAGACCGGGAACTAATACTTGCTATGGACAGCAAGGACAAGGAGTATCCCTATGAATTCATCAAAGCTGCAGCCAAAGAGAACCTCCTTGGACTACGTTTTCCGAAAGAGTATGGAGGTCGTGGTCTTGGTTGGGTTTCCGAAATGCTTGCACTTGAGGAAATTGGTGTTCTTGGAATTGCTCTTGGTTGTGCATATTCGCTGCCAAGTATTGTAGGTGAGGCAATCAACAAATTTGGCAATGTCGAACAAAAGAAGGAGTATCTACTTCCAACTCTTCAGGGGAAGAAGATTTGTGGCGAAGGTTTGACGGAACCAAGGGGTGGCTCGGATTTCTTTGGTACAAATACCACTGCCATTAAACATGGCGACACGTTTGTGATTAATGGCGAGAAACGTTTTGTCGCAGGTGGTATTGGAGCTGATTACTTTTTGATATATGCCAAGACTAACTTTGAAGCTCCGCCCCATGAATCACTAAGTGCATTTCTTGTAGACCGCGATATGGGCGTCAAGGTTGAGGAAGAGTACGAACTCCTAGGTTGTCGTGGTATGGGTGCGGCAAGAATAGTGATGCGCGATGTTGAAGTACCTGTGAAAAACCTAGTTGGAAAACTTAACGATGGGACTTCAATTTTCAATGCAATGATGGTCCCTGAGAGATTGACCTCTGCAGCAGGTCCAATTGGTATGGGCCGAGCTGCTATCGAGATTGCTGTGCGATATGCTGACAAAAGAGAAGCTTTCGGACGGGTTATCAAGAAATTTGAAGCTATAAGTTTCAAAGTGGCTGATTGTACTACATCCTTAGATGCTGCGAGAGGTCTTGTTTACCGTGCCGCTAAGAAGGCTGATACAGGAGAGTGGTGCCGAAAAGAGGTCTCTCAAGCAAAAGTGTTTGCGACAGAGGCTGGTTTTACATCTGTTCATGAAGCGATGCAAATTCTTGGTGGAATAGGATATACAGATGTGTATCCTCTTGAGCGACTTTATCGTGATGCTAGACTTGCCACTATTTGGACTGGGAGCAATGAAGTTCAGAGACTGATCATCCAGAATGAGGTGTTCAGTGAAATTCTGTCTGAAGACCGATCCCTAAAGCGTGACGTAGAATTAGATACACCAGGCGCTCATAAGACAAAGGAGAAAGTATACTCTGAGGACCCAATGAAATACCATCCCTCCTGAAGTATTTCGCTTTCGGTCAACGAGGGTAGTTTTCAGAATATAGTCGAAAATGACTTTCTCTTCTCTCCTTCCAATTCCGATTACAAAAACTTCATATGCTTAACTATAATTAAGGACTATTAAAGCATAAAGAGGATTAGAAATGGGAAAACTCGTCTGTGCAAAATGTGGGGCAGAGGTTTCTGTACCAGTTCACTGTGGAAAAGAGATGCATATGGAAGGCGATCAGCTAGTCTGTTGGATGGGCCCTGTCTGTGGCCATCAAGACATTCCTCAACACTGTGGCACCGCCATGACACTCAAATAGTGATGAAGGAAAGAAGATTTTGGGGATTTAATGATTTTAGAGGAAATCATGAAGCGACGTAGTGGTAGAGCATTTTCTGATAAACCAGTGTCTGATGAGATGATCAATTCCATTTTAGAAGCAGGCCGTTGGGCTCCATCCTGTTCGAATACCCAAGCATGGAATTTCATTGTCTTGAAAGACACTCAGTTGCTATCAAAGGCTCATGAAGCACTAAGTAGAGGGAATGCATACGCTAAAGCCGCACCAGTCATGATCATTGTTGCTGCAAAGGAAGATGGGGGATGTTCGTCTCATGGACTCCCCTATTTCATGATGGACGTTGGTCTCACAGTTGAAAATATGCTTCTCCAGACTGTTCATCTTGGGCTCTTGGGACATCCAACAGTAGGATGGAATGAAGAGATGCTCAAAGAGGTAACAGGAATCCCTATAGCGTATCGCATCGTGACAGTTGTCTTCATTGGTTACGAAGGAGATCCTGAGATGCTTGATGAGCGATCCAGAGAGAAGGAGAAGGCTCCAAGGATAAGAAAAGACCTCTCAGAAATTGTACACTGGAATGGCTGGTAACTTCACGGCACCGTTCAATCCATTACTGTTCATGAAAAAGAATTAATGCATACTCTTCCCTATTGATTCTTGCCGCGGAGATGAGTCTATGCAATTTTGGGATGTAGCTATTATAGGAGCTCCCGGACTCCTAATAGGAATGGTCTTTGGATATTGGATTGGAGATATGGATGACCTTAGCTTCAACTTTCGTATTGGTCTAGGGGTTATCGTCAGTTTCTTTGGTGGTATGATTACATCACTAATTTTCATTTATTCAATTTATGACCTTATTTCAATAGACACGTATGAAGTGCTTTTCATAATTCTTTCATACTTTGGTGGTTATGCTTTAGGAGTCATTTCGAATTGGTCTCCCCTACCTGAGAAACCACCAAAAAGTCATGTTATTTTCGAACCTGATGATGACGAGTTTGACAAAGAGCTTGAAGAGGCAATGGGTGGAGACTTCAAAGCCAACAACAGTTAAAGGCAAAGCTCCTATCGTTTCTTCTTACTTGAGCCTTGAAGAGGTAAGATAGAATGCGAAAAATGCTGCCACATTTTCTCTTTATGTTCACAATTACCTGCCTATGGGTATCTACTGTGCTTATGCCTGTTCAAGCAGCACCCCCTGCTGGTTGGAGTGGCGATAACAATCTTGGCTTCTTACTAGAAGTGAACGGAATAAATGCAGCTACTTCCGATGCTGCGAATCCAATCCCACTTGATGTATTTGATCCGATAACAATCAATGTAACTATACTCACAGAAACCAATCTAACAATTCAAGAAGCAAAATTCCAGATGTCCTACTTGTCCATACCTATCATAAATCCACCACCATTTGATATGAGTGGATTTGGCGAAATTCCTGATAGTACAACTGCAAATTTCTCTTTAGGACCAATATCACTTGCTCCACTTTTTACCTTTAGCAACATAACACTGATTTCAGGTACTGTTACAGGCTTGTTCTCATTTACATACTCTAATTCAACCTCACCTGGTGTCAACACAACCATTAGCGAGGACTTCGTTCTTCGCATTGGACCAACCGGTTTTGGCGTGCTCTTCTCAGTCACTGGACTTGTTACAGCTGGTTTTGCAGTGATGGCCATCTTTTCATTGATTATTTCTCTAGATGAGTTCCAACGAGGGATTCTTGCAGCCCGGAAAATGAAAGGCGCAAAAAGAGGATCAGATGTGGGTATATTCCCAGCAGCTGTTGTTCTTCGTAGAAAACCAAAGAAAGGCGGAGAATCGATTGACAAAGATGAACTTGTAAGACGAGTCAGTCAAGCTGCAAGTAGTGCTTGGGATGGAAAGCGTTGTCCGCAATGCGGAAAGAAATGGAGGAAAGATGCTCCAACATGCGAAAAATGTGGAATTGACACAAATGCAGCAATACAACACTTCTCCCATGATATTGCAGAATATGCACCTAAAGCTCTACGAGTTATCCAACCAAAATCAAAAGTAACTGTTGGACAACTTGGGAAGAAGCTCAGACTAAAACCAGACAAAGCTGGTGCTCTTGCCGCAGCGCTAGTTGATATGGGAGCTTTACAGACAAAAACGGTTAAAGTCCCGCTGAAGAAGGTCGCATTTGCAGGCATGAGCATAGCTGGTATCTACTGGTCAATCATGCAGATGTTCTACGGTGCAACTCCTGATTGGGTTACTGTGCTTCTCACAACAACTGCAGGTCTTGTAGTATCAGTCTTCATAGGCTATCTCATGAACTTTCTAGCCAGAATCAATCCTTTGGGATATGACTAGGTACCAGAATGGAGCGGGTCATTCCCGTTCCATTCCAGTTTCTTTTATGTCTTAGTTAAAACATATAACATTATTATCAATCATCATTGGGAAAGAATGCTATTCAAAGCCGGGATTGTGTAACAAATGTCTAGTGGTGTATTTGATAGTCACAAATCGGAATGGGAAAATGATGAAGTTCGAGTGTTAATCCCTTTCAGTGCAGCAGGAGTTAGTACTACAATATTGCTTACTTCAAAGTTCACAGGCAAGATGATGCTACTTGATGTTGGAGACGGCATTCTCAGAGATTTGTTAGCTACTGGCACCACTGATTTTGTCCATGATATTGATCCAATAGCAATCTCGCATGGCCATTTTGACCACATGGGTGGTCTTCACTCACTCTTTGGATTCATGCGTATGATGGGACGAAAAAATCCTCTCAACATACTGATTCCCACTGGCTGTGAAGAGGTTATTACTTTAATCAAAGGCTATCGAAACCTCTATAGTAAGACCTTGCCGTACAAGATTTGGTATCATGAGATTGCTCAGGGCTCGGGTTTTGACACTGATTTCTTCAAGTTAAAGTCCTTCGAAGTTGAACACTTCTCGCTTGAGTTTGATTCAGGTTCTGGAAACTTGGAACCCTCCTTGGGATTCCGAGTGCAAGTTGGTGAAACTATTATTGGTTACACTGGCGATACACGTCTATGCTCTGGCGTCGAGGCAGTCGTACGCGATGCTGACTTGGCAATTATAGAAGCAACGCAAAAGGTAGCCCCGGAATCAGGTCATCGTGTTCATCTCTCACTGGAAGAAGCTGAAGATCTTGGACAACTGGCAAAGGAATTTATTCTAATCCATAAGATACCGCAGATTTAGAGCATTTACTATCTTATAATTCTACAATCACTATCGAAAGAATGGCCTAGAAGAAAGGTGTTATGACTGCGAATATTATGACTCCAAAGATTGCAGATATTGGGACTGTAATCACCCACGATATCAAGATTTCCTTTACTTGATTCGTCTGAACTGGGGTCTGAGCAACCCAACCTACCGCAATCAAAGCGGCTACCAATACATGAGTGCCACTTAGTGGGAACCCCATATATGTTCCGACAAGCATCACTAGAGCAACTGATACGGAAGCAGCCAGCGCTGATGTGGGTGTCAAGGTTACTACTTCAGTAGCAAGCACCTTGATGACCCTTCGACCCACAACAATCAGACCAACAGCCATACCTAACCCTCCAACAAATAATGGGATGAGAATCCCAGGGAGAAGAAAAGGACCAAAACTAATTGCTGTTTCAAAATCAGGAAGTGAAACCAGAGGAGCAACTGCGTTAGCAACATCATTCCCTCCTCTGCTCAAACTTGTTATAATTAGGAAAAGCGCTAGTCCGTATGAGGCAATCTGTTCTTGTCTTTCACGTCCAGCTAGACCAGTCACTCGAGCTTGGAACTTTCTGACCACCCAGAATACACCTCCTGCAATTAAAAATCCTAACAAAGGAGACACAATCCAACCAACAAAAATCTCAATTACAACTGGCCACGATACTACTTCAACTCCCCATCCTGGTTCTCCAAGAAATGGGGCTGAAATAGCAACGCCGATTACAGATCCTACGATACATTGAGTTGTACTAATTGGAAGTCCTTTGGAAATGGATGCTATCAATAACCAAATCGTCATAGCAACAAGAACTGCGAAGACCATTGCAGGAGTCATACTCTGTTGTGACACTAAGTCTGAACCCACTTTCTCTGATACACCACCGCCAAGTGTCATTGCTCCTATAACACTCAATAAGCCTCCTAGTAAAACTGCCACGTTCAAAGAAAAGATTCTAGCTCCCACTGCAGGACTCATTGCTTCGTCATTGCCACCAATAGCAAATGCAACGACGAAACCAAGGACGAGTACAGCAAGTAATAGTAAAGGATCCAATGAACAAGGTCCTCCCATCAGGAGGATTTCACAGCGAGCTCACGAAGGAAGTCTCCTGTATCCTCTGCTTGGACAGCTACTTTGACTATCCAATGCACAGCTTCAATAAATAGATGAACTTCAGAAACTGGACGTTTAGAGCCTGTGTATAAATCCTCAAGTATCTTGAATTGGAGGTCCCTAGCTTCTTCTCTTACTTTGTCTAGTTTTCTTGTATACTCAACACACTTCTCAAAATCACTGTACAGATATTTGACAGCATCTTGGAGTAGGTCAGTGCAAGTCCATGTCAGTTTTCCTAATTTTCTAAAATCCTCAGGTGGTTTCATCTTCCTTCCTAACCACATGATACGTACTGCATGTTCACTTGTATCAACAACACTATCCATTAATCTAACAAGTTTGTGACGTTCTTGTGTATGCTGGGGAAGGTATGCATGCTTTGCCAAGACATTTTCTATCAATTCTTCTTTTCGTGCATCCGTTTCCCGTTCTAATTGGATAATCTCATCCTTGATCTCTTCTAGAACTTCGATGTTCCCTTCAACCCACATCTTAGTTCCAACACACAATTTTGCACTAGCTGATTGGAGTCCCTTACTAATCTCAAGAAGCAGTTCATCTGCTCGTTCCTGTAATTTCTTGTCGCCTGAACCGAAGAATTTGGTAAATGTACCCATGTCTTTCACCATATGGTATTCTAACTTATACTAGCTCACCACTATTCAATTAGCCATGAAGGTTATTTTTTTGATGGTTAAACCCACATAAGAACCCTCGGCAATCTAGTCTTCTATTACAGCTCGTATCCGCATAAGCCCTGCGCCAATGCTCTTCTGCTGGGTTATTCTGAACTTCTTCAGAACACCGGTTTTTTCAACATGAGGCCCTCCACAAAGTTCCATGCTAAAATCACCAACAGAGTAAACAGAAACGGTTTCACCGTAGTTTTCCTTGAAGAAAGCAAGAGCGCCTCTTTTAATTGCTTCATCATATGGCAAGAATTGTTGTGTGACGTCTAGGTCTTGGTCGATGATATCATTAACCAGTTTTTCAACCTCCTCAATCTCTTCTGGAGTCAGTTTCCTTGAGAATGTGAAATCAAATCTTAATCGGTCTTCAGTTATATTGCTCCCATTTTGGGTCACTTCATCACCAAGAACTTTTCTCAGAGCGGCCTGTAGTAAGTGAGTTGCTGTATGCAGCCTTACGATTCGCTCAGTATGTTCAGCTAGACCACCTTTGAACTTACCCTGCGTCGCAGTTCTTGATATCTCTCGATGTTCCTCAAACTGCTTTGTGAACTCTTCCATATTGATTTTGATTCCTTTCTCTTCCGCAAGCTCTCTCGTCATCTCTAATGGCAATCCAAAACTTGTGAAGAGGAGGAAAGCATCTTTACCAGTGATGCTTCCTGTTTCCTCGTAGATTCTCTCAAATTTCCGAAGGGCTTTTTTTAGAGTCTTTCTAAATTTGACCTCTTCCGCAGTAAGATTGGTCAAGACGAATTCCTTGTTTCGCTCCACCTCACCATAGATGTTCTTGAACATATCAATGACAATCTCTGCAAGACTATTCATGAAACCTTGACCTATATCGAGTCTGTCTGCACTATGAATCGCCTTTCTGAGTAGACGTCTTACAATATATCCCTGTTCAACGTTTGAAGGTCCGATTTTTCTGTCATCTGCCATAATCATGACTGCTGACCTAACATGATCGACGATTATCCGAATGAGCCGATTGTCTTCCTCAGTGAACACCTCTCTGCTTGATAGTTCCTTGATATGTTCAATTAGAGGAATGAAAAACTCAGTATCGAACACTGTCGGGACTCTCTGAATCATAGCAAGAGTTCTCTCGACACCCATTCCAGTATCAATACTATTCATTTTCAGAGGTTCGTAAGATCCATCATCGAGTTTTCGCTAGCTCATGAAAACGTCATTCCATACTTCAACAAAGTGACCACAGTTACATCCCGGTCGACAATCTGGACCACACTTAGCTATCTCGTCCACTTCAATAAACATCTCTGTGCAAGGACCACACGGACCAGCGTTCCCTGCAATCCACCAGTTTTCCTCCTTACTTAGGAAGTAAATTCTCTCGTCTGGTATTCCGACGCTGCGCCAAGCGCTTGCGGCTTCGTCATCTCTTGGAGAGTCCCGATCGCCTGCGAAGACAGTAACTGACAACTTGTTTGGGTTGAAACCAAGCCATTTCTTTGATGTCAGAAACTCATAGCTCCATGTGATTGCTTCTTTCTTCCAATAGTCTCCAAAACTCCAATTACCTAGCATCTCAAAGAATGTGAGATGTGTGGTGTCGCCAACTTCATCGATGTCAGTTGTACGAACACATTTCTGAACATTAGTCAAGCGTTTTCCTTCAGGATGCGGTTGACCCAATAGATATGGGACTAACGGATGCATTCCTGCTGATGTGAACAGAACAGTAGGATCATCCTCTGGAAATAGTGATGCAGATGCAATCACTGAGTGCCCTCTCTCTTTGAAAAATTTCAGGTAAATATCTCTCAGTTCTTGAGCTTGCATCATACATCACCTTATCGCATTCATAAGATTGTATTATGAGCCAAATCATGATTGATTTTAATCGTTTCGAAGAATACCATGGTCTAATCGATAATGATGAATCTCAAACCCGAACTGCTTGCTTCGGTTTTCTACTTTTAACTACCTAGATTTATAGATTTCACACCCCACGAGTTCACGTAATATAATATGCAATCCAGATAGGCCATGCATGAACGTGTTACGAGGTTCTTAAAAATTGAACAATTTTGTCAAAAAAAAGCATGTCCAGTATATTACTTTAGTATTCATGTTAGTATTATTTCTTATGACGCCGAACAATCTTGTTTCTGCTCAGGATGAGTCGGTTTTCGTATCTGAAGCAGTCGAAAATCAGTTGGAGCAGTTCATACAGGATGGAGAGATTCCATCAATGCAGGATGCTATCATTGAGAACAATGAGATCAAGTACGTGAAAGGGTTTGGAGACCAAACAGATCTTGACACTGTGTTCATGATTGGTTCCATGCAGAAGATATTCACAGCTTGCTGTATCATGCAACTCGTCGAAGATGGAAAGATTGCATTGGATGATGATGTAGATAATTACCTACCATACAATATTACTCATCCTGATTATCCAGATATCCCTATCACACTGAGGATGCTCCTCACCCATCGTTCGGGTCTAGATAGGGAGATTTACTATCTCTTCTGTTGGGACACACAGGGTCTTTTATACCCGGAATACAAATCAATCTATAATTCAGAAATCATAGAAATGACAATTGGAGAGTTCATGGAGAATACCTTTTCTCCTGGTGGTATTGGATACAGAAGTGACATTTGGCAATTCAAACCTGGAACCGAATTTGGTTATTCTGGAGTTGGGTATTCTGTATTGAAACACCTTATTGAAGTCCTATCAGGTACAACCTATCCGGATTATGTTCAAGAGAACATTCTCACACCAATGGGGATGACCAACACGGGCTTTACAGCATCTGAATTCAATCATCATTCGATTCCATACATTCGTTATCAATCTACTAACCATGAATTTGTTCCATGGGATGGCAATCTCGTTTTGCGTTCTACTGCGACTGATATGGCTAAGATGCTCCTAATGCATATCAATAGAGGGACATATAATGGAGTTCAGATTCTTGAGCCCGACACCGTTGATCAGATGCAAGAGATTGGGTCTCCTCTTGGATATCATGCTTATGGACTTGAGGATCTAGGATATGGTTTTGGTCTACATTGCTATGAAGGCGGACTGTTTGGACATTCTGGTTCTAGTGTTGGGGGAATTGGCGTTGTATTCTATAATCCTGCTACCCAGAGAGGAATTGTTCACCTTCAGAATCTCAATCACGTTGGATCTTATAACATGACTGATGTCGATTTTGTCAATGAATATTATTACGCCATAACGAATTACTTGTTGAGCACAACATCGCTGAGACCTATTCTAACTGAGCGGACTGTACTAATCGCTTCCATTATTTGTGGTGTTGCGATTATTATCACAGCTCAGATATACAATCGCAGGAAGTCCATTTCAGTATAACATTTTTAATTCTAGATGGAATCAGACACAGCCTTATGTTGTGTCTGACTCTTCCTCAAATCCATGAGGGATAATTACTAATTATCAGAGCCTAGGTACTTATACTTACGAATCTAACAAAATTAGTCCAGACGGTGTCATTCGATATCTTCTGAGTCGATTTGAAATCCACGGATACTTGTCTATCCAATCTAGAAATCTGTCATTTGATACAATTTCTGCATTGAATCTTTTTGCTAATTGGACTATCTTCAAATCATCATTAGTTCCTGGAGATGCTTTGACAACCTCCGCACTTGTCATAAATGAATCAAGCAGACTTGGATTATTGATATTGTGGATTAATGCTGCTGACACAACAAATACAGGTTCAAATCCTGCATTTCTAAGACTGTGGTAAGCTAAAGCAAGATTTTGCACCCGTGGTTCTCCCTTTGGTGATAGATGATATGCAATATTGTTTCCATCAACCACAACTCTCCGATTCCGTGAGCGCGCTGCTGATATATTATTGGTCTGGTATTGAGCCCTACATTTCGTGACATGCGCATCCAGAGTATCCCGACTGAATAGTCTGTCGCAGTGGGGACATCTGACTCGTTTTGGCAATGTTTGTTTCCTCAATAGATCCTGAATTACCAGTCCTGTCTATGCGGCCTCTATAAAGATGAGTATACACCCTTGATGGGTCGAATTGACAATAACTAAACCTATTTAATCAAATGATGTATAGATAGTTTGGCGTCCTGTTTCCGCGGTGTCGTCCTCCCGGCGGCCCGAATAACGGGGGCAGACGCCACCTCTGTATTGAGCACCCTCATTCAAGTTACGTCTAAATCATTAATGACATTAAAAATAACCAACCAGTACCGATGAGTAAGTGAATTAGTGCCAAAGGAGTTGCGATTTTCAAGAAATCCTTGAAGCTGATTCTATCATGTTCTTCTTCAGACAATGCCATAGCTAGTATATTGGCTGGAGCACCAATAGGTAAAATGTATCCACCCACATTTACAGCAAATACTAAGATTGCTGGGAAGACTGGTGATGTTGCAGCAAGGGTTGCGGCAATGGGTGCAAGAACAACTGATACGGGTATGTTATCAATAATAGATGAGAGAAGAGCTGGAACCCAAACGAGAAACGCTACTGCTGTTCCAGTATTGTCTGATACAATCGTATTCACAGCCACACCGATATCATCAATGAATCCAACTATACCCAAAGCTCCGACGAGTCCGAAAATTCCAATTAAGAAAAATACTGTGTTCCAATTGATTTTTGATAATATGTCCTCTACTCTTTCTCGAGTCATCAACAGAACAAAGAACGCTACAACAATTGAAACTAGAGATGGTTCAAGACCAGAACCTTGGCCCCATGTGAATGCTAAAACAAGAATTCCAATAGCAATCAGAGAGAGGTAGAAATCATTTCTCGACCTAATCATGTGTACAGGTGAAACCACAAAGACTTCATCAATTATCTCCTCATCAGAATCTGGAAGTTTGTCTTTGAACATCCTATAAAATAAAGGCAATGAGATTAGCAGCAGCATAATAGACAGAGGCATCATTGTCACAAACAAAATGGATGCATCAAAACCAGTCACGCCTTCTTCCACTATCTTGTTCGCAATCACAAGGTTTGGTACTGCGCCTACTATTGATGGAATCGATGCAAAATTAGCAACAATAGCTTCTGCTATTAGAAACGGTTTGAAATCAATCTCGAGTGCATTACAGACCTCTATTGTTAGTGGGCCCATAATCAATATTGTAGAAGTGGTATCAAAAACCAGAGATATCACAAACACGAATACGATGAATACTGTGAATAGACGCTTTGTATTCCCACCAGAAGGCTTGACAAGTGTCAGGGCAATATATTGGAACATTCCTGAGTTGCGTGCCACAGAAACGATACCCATCATTGCAATCAGGAAGAGTATAGTACCCCACTCGATGTGTTCAACAAGAGTGGAAAATGCAGCTCCCATTGTTCCTGCAGAGCTCGCAAAAGCCAACCAAAGGACCAGTCCTACGAGTCCCATGCCTACCATGGACATTGCGGCTCGATTCACTCTCTCACTTGAGATCATGAGGTATGTTCCAATGAAGACTAGTAACACAAGTGTACCAACTGGTTCCTGCATTGTCTATTTCTCTATCATTTACTTATGGCCATCTTTGTTTCTATAATACGGGTACATTACTTTATTCCTACTAGACCAAGTTGGAAAAAATGAAACGACCTTGGTATCTACAGTTTCAGATGCCAAATAGAAACTGAAGGAGAACGAGATAACCACTACCTATGGCCAAATGAATCACCCCAAGAATTGTACCAATCTTTACGAACTCCATGAACGGAATGGGGTCATGCTGTTGCTCTGAAAGACCAATAGCCACCATATTAGCTGGTGATCCTAAAGGTGTAAAGATGTATCCTCCTATGTTCACTGCAAAAACCAAAGCTAATGGATTCCCAAATCGAACCGCAATAGGAGCAAGAACCAACGATACTGGCAGATTGTCAAGGAATGCTGATAGCATAGCAGGAATCCAAACAAGAAAGACTGTAGCGAAAACTGTGCCTTCTGTGATTACTCCTGCAACCGCATTTCCTAAGGCATCAATCAATTGTGTTATATCCAATGCACCTACAAGTCCAAAAAGACCTACTAAGAAGAAAACAGTGGGCCATCCAATTCTATTCAGGAATTCGTTCGCTCTTTCGTGAGCCAGTAGAAGCAGGAATCCTGCGATGAGGAGAGCAACCATTGCAGGTGTAAGTCCAAAAGCTGGACCAAGGGCAAAACCAATTACAAGAAACACTATTGCCCCAACTGAGATATTAAAGTCCCATCTATCCTTTATCATAGTTGATGGATCAATTGAGAAGACTGCATCTACGCGATGTTCATCTGTGGTTCCAAATGATGACCCATACCATCTGAGAAAGATAGGTAGGCTGACTAAGAACAGGATTATTGAAAGGGGCATGAATGTCACAAATAAGAATCCAACATTCAGTCCTGTCTTACCAGCAATTACAAGATTGGGGACAGCACCTACAACTGATGGAATTGAAGAAAAATTACACACTATTGCTTCTGACACGAGAAACGGTTTGAAATCTATCTCCAATGCTTTACAAATCTCTATTGTGAGAGGCGCTGCAATTAGCATTGTTGATACTGTATCGAAAAATAGACTTATTCCTGATATGAAAACCATGAAGACTATGAAGAGCTGTTTGGGATCCCCCTCACTTCGAGCTGCTATTCTTAGTGCTATATATTGGAAGATGCCTGATGCTGCAGCAACTGAAACAATAATACTCATAGCAATAATGAAAATGATTGTATCCCACTCAACATGATCTATGAGTTCAACAAAACCGACCCCAAGAGGGTTTCCTATTCTTTGACCTACATACAAAACAAACCCAACTAAGGCCACTCCTAGAAGTGACATGGCTGTTCGATTTATTTTCTCAGTAGAGATTAGGACATAGCTCCCAATGAATATAACAAGGACTGCCATTGGTAAGTTCTGAAAGATAACCACAAGGATGAGTGAAGTTGCTACCATAATTGATATGAAAATTGTAGCAATGATTTCCCATCCAATCTTTCTCATGTCACCTGTCACTTCAGACTCGTAGTTTGGCCTGCCATTAAGACCATTTGTTCAGCCGGTTGTTTCTCTTACTCATTAATGTGTCGAGTCTCTCTCGTGATGATAGATGGGGAGTCCAGCTGACAAATCGCCACTCACAAAATCATGAACTTGTGCATCAGATCCATCTAGGTCAATTACTGCTACTATATCTCTTACAAACGCATTCAATTGCTTGGGATCTGGGCGTCCATACCCTAGTGGAACTGTGATAGCTGTAAGGTTATCCTTTGAAATCATGCTACGGATATGACTATGTCCTGATAATGAAAGCAGTACTCTCCCATCCTCTGTTATGATTCGTCCAGTACTTGCAGCTCCCATGAATGCACTATAGAAATCCCAAGGTAGTCTGTTCTTGTAGACTGTTAGTTCTGAGAATGGGAGATGATGAGAAACAAAAATCACATGTTTGCAATCTTCTGACAAGGAATTCAAATCATACTCGATTTTCTTATTGCACAACTCTGTGACTTCTACATCATTGAATCCCCAGTCAAGTCGAAGAAGATCATACCATATTGCACCTCGATACTCTTTTTGTTCATAGTTCTTTAGTGGAATATCTAAATCTGCACGTCTAAATGAATAATCATACCAACCAATACTTCCTACAAACGCATAGCTTTCCGAAGTAACTGGAGCATCAGGAAGATGTGAGAATCCGTTCTTCATGCACACCTCTCCGATAACTTTGGAATACTTCTCAAGAGAACTTGGTCCTCCCCCGTCTTCAAACCATATGTCATGATTGCCTGCAACAAATAGGTTGATGCAGCCTTCAGTGTAAAGCTGAGCAAGAGTGTTTGAAAGAACATCCAGTCGATCACTGATATCGCCAGCAATAACAAAAACATCTGGATCAAGTTCTTCAACACGTTCCCTGACCCTTGTCAGAAGTAGTTCATCACTCCCGTCAGGTAATATGTGAAGGTCTGAAACTGCGGCAATTCTCAAGCTCTCTCACGCACTTTGTGTGCGGAAGATTATCTCCCTTAAAAGAAATTAGTTGAACTACCAGACCAAATCCTTGATATTGTTATGTCATTGTACTCTCGAAAACTAGTCTATAGGACGTTTGCTAATGACAAACCGTATTGTTGCTCAAGCATCAGAAGTTGTAGATCTCTCTCAGACTAAGACTATAGTTGATCAATCGGAGATTACTGATACATATGCACTTTATCTTGATGATGAAAGTCACTCCTTCGATGGGTTGGCCGAAAAAATCATTTTTCCCTCAACAGAAGCAGAGATTGCCACAATCATAAAGAGTGCATATGAAAGTGGCACACCAGTCACAATTCAAGGTGGCAGAACAGGTCTAACTGGCGCAGCGGTTCCATTAGGTGGCATCGCATTAAATCTTGAGAAAATGAATCAGATATTATACATGAACTATGATGAATCAGAAGATATGTACTCGATAGCGGCACAAAGTGGTCTTACTCTTGAAGATCTTGTAGAAGCTATTCAATCTAAAAGGCTCTCTAAACTCGAAGGGAACGGCACTACTGAACAGCAGAAGGCTCTAGAACGTTTCCTTGGAGAAGCTGACATGTTCACATTTCCAGTAGATCCTACCGAGATGAGTGCATGGCTAGGCGGTATTGTTGCTTGCAATGCTTCCGGAGCGAGAACATTCAAGTATGGTGCTGTGAGACCCTGGGTTCGTCATATCCGAGTTGTTCTGTCCAATGGAGATATTTTGGATATTGAGCGCGGAAAAGTAAAAGCTGACAATGGGAAATTTGTAATTGTGCACAGTGATGGGAATACAGCTGAAGTAACCGTCCCTACCTATACAATGCCAAAAACAAAGAATGCTGCAGGTCTGTTTGCAAAACCTGACATGGATTTAATCGATCTTTTTGTTGGGTCTGAAGGTATACTTGGTGTGATAACAGAAGTCGAGCTTGGTCTAGTCAAACTCGAAGAGAATATCATGACGGTAATGGCCTTTTTCCCCAGTATAGATGATGCAGTCAATTTTGTATATGATGTTCGTGCTCCTGATTCTCCCATAAAAATGGACTTTTTGGAATATTTCGGACCACATGCTATTGAAATGATAAAAGAAAAAGCTGGTTCAGCTGGCATTAAGGTACCTGCCATGAAAGACGATACAAGAGCAATCGTCTTCTTTGAATTCTCATTTACACCTGAAAACATGGAAGAACTTGTCATGGGTCTTGAAGAGATTCTCATGAAAAACAATACTTCTTCTGAATCAAGCTGGGCTGGGATGGACCGTTCCGAACTTGCGAAGATGAAAACTGTTCGACACTTTGTTCCAGAAACAGTCAACGGGATAATTGCTCAGAGAAAGGCCCAGTACCCTGATGTTCACAAGATTGGCACTGACATGGCTGTGCCCAACGAAGCGATTAGAGATTATCTACACTACTACATTTCAACTCTTGATGCACAAGGAATGGAATATGTCATGTGGGGTCACATTGGTGATAACCACATTCATGTCAATATGCTTCCTCGCAACAATGAAGAAGTGAAACAAGGCATGGATAACTACATGACCTTTGCCAAGAAAGCTATTGAATTGGGAGGGACAGTTGCTGCAGAACATGGTATTGGGAAACTTAAACGTGCATTCCTAGAAGTAATGTATGGCGAAAAGGGTATCGCAGAAATGCAAGCAGTGAAGAGATCCTTGGATTCAAAATGGCTGATCAACAGAGGTAACATGATTCCAGTACCTGTTGACATAGGCTAGTATTGCTTAGGTTTGAGCTCGGACCTCTGCTGCTGTCATTTTTGCACAGAGGTCGGGCTCCTCCTCACACAGTTTCTTTAGGTCACGAACTCCAATTTGATACCAATATTCATGAAGTGCATCTTCAAGAGTCATCGATTCATCTTTATGGCATCTTATGACCACATCTCTTATTCCTGATGTGAGTTCCTCGATTGAAGCCTTCCTAATTTTCACTCTACTCCAAAAGTCACAATTTTTCCCCCGGCATGGACCCTTGACCATCACGCAATATGACGCCATAAATTGACCTCGAACGAATTGGAGTGTGCGAAGTTATCCCTATCTTAAGGGTTGCCATACAGACGTCCTTACCCTACACTTGAAAAAGGCTTGTCCATTTCAAACTCAAAACCGGCTGTGACAATAGACATGAACAACAAATCAAGCTCATCTGATATTGGCCCCAAAATAAAGAAGGAAAAAGAAACAGTTGAGAGAATGATTCGATTGTATTGTGAGAAGAAACATCGTAGCCAAGTTGGAGTTCTATGCCTTGAATGTCAGAATCTTTTGGAATACTCTCACCAAAGATTAGAACAATGCAGTTTCCAAGAGGACAAGCCAACCTGTCGGAAGTGCCCTGTCCATTGCTATAGACCAACAATGCGTGATGAAATTCGACGTGTTATGCGGTTTTCAGGGCCACGACTTGCTTTGGTAGCGCCATTGGATTGGATTAGACATATAATTCACGATAGGACTGACATTGAATCTTAATGAAAAATAGTGTGACTGTGAGTGAAAACACTATGCACTCACAGTTTGAGAACCACCGATTCTATATGTATACAACCTCAACGAGATGTGCACTACAACTGATACACGGGTCATAGGCGCGAGCAATCATCTCAAATTGAAGTTCGATATTATCGCGCTTGCTCTTTGCGAGTAAATGTTCGCCCCCACAGCGTATGAAAGCCTCGATATCGTCAAGGAACATAGCTGTTGGAGTAATAAAGTCCGCCGCTTTGATTTTACCATCCTTGACTTCGTAATGGTGGATTAATGTACCACGAGGTGCTTCCACCGCTCCAGTACCAATCCCTGTTTCCTGTGTTGGTTGTGCTATTGTTGCATTATCACTAATGAGAAGTTGATTTACAGTTTCGATGATGCCCTCGAGAGAATATATTTGTTCAATTGCCTGCGCATGATTGTTGAATAGTGGATTACGGTACCATCGATCTGTGACTAACTTGTCGTAAGCTTGTTTGGCCTTGCCCTTGAGTCGTTCGCCAAG
The DNA here is from genome assembly GCA_016840855.1 of Candidatus Thorarchaeota archaeon. Lineage (GTDB taxonomy): Archaea > Asgardarchaeota > Thorarchaeia > Thorarchaeales > Thorarchaeaceae > SMTZ1-45. The sequence goes on from JAEORO010000056.1 coordinate 44,418, forward strand.
AAGAAGAATGCGTGCAAGAGCACCGACTGTGAATGGTTTGTTATTATACTGGCTGCGTTTGGCGAAACTATGACTCACCACTCGCTCTTTGATAACCCTCTTGTAATTCTCAATAGGATGTTCCTCACCATCAGAGGTCACTAAAATATCGCCATAATAACCATACTCATCACCTAGAGGTTTACAACATAGGAATTGGGTTTCTCGCTCCATATGGTCTGGGATTTTTAGACCTCCAAGAAGGTCAATAGTCGCTACCGCAAAGTCTAGGAGCTTGATCGCCTCTTCTTTAATTTCTGTGAGGGTTTCTTTTGAAGGAAGCCTACTGAATCCTCCAATAATTGGATTTTCACCATGAATCATCCGGCCTCCCATAATTCGCATTACCTTGTTTCCAAACTTCTTGAGCTGCAAAGCTTTTGTCACAGCATCACCATATTTGTCGGCCATTGCAACAGCATTGTCATAACCCAGAAAGTCAGGTAATGCTAAGAAGTAGATATGCAGACTATGACTCTCAATCATCTCACCATGATGCATCAACTCTCTATACAATAGGGTGGTTGGATCAATATTCACACCAATTGCTTTTTCCAAGCCCCTGAGTGCCGCATACTTATGAGAGAGATTACAGATGGCGCATATTCGAGGAACAATGCTTAGATCTTCTTGCGGCGTTTTTCCTACAACTAATTCTTCGAAGAGGCGAGGTCCCTCTAGGATGCGAACTTCGACATTACTGATCTTGTTGTCTTTGATTTCTACTTTAATACCACCATGGCCTTCTACTCTGGCTAGGGGTTCAATGGAGATCTTCTTCTTGTTAGACATTTCATTTACCTCCGTCTTCGATGAATTTTATTATCTTGGAACCTCCGAATCCTCTGATTCGACGTACAATTTCCTCTTTGGTCATTCCAAAGCTCTCCAAAAGCTTGATGTGCTGACTGAAATTGCCATCTTCATTTGGACCCCAGCAACCCACACATGGAAGCCCATGATTAGGACAAGCTGATCCACATCCTCCCAGAGTGAGGGGTCCAATACAGAATTTATCATCAAGAAGCAAGCATCGATTTTCATTAAGCTTGCACTCATGACATACTGGGTGTGGATAAGGTTCAGGAGCTGCTTCGTGGATTAATCTAGATATTAATGCAAAAGTCTGAGGTTGACTTATTGGACACCCTGGAAGATAGTAGTCGACATCAACATATGCATCAATGGGTTTTGCTTCCAGAGGTTTAGATACGAACTCAACACCTTCTCCATATACTTTCTTCAATCGTTTCTCGTACCCACCATCACCTGTGTACATAGCTTGAGGACCACCATTGACTGCACAGTTGCCAATCGCTACGAGTATCTTCGCTCGCTCTCTGATTTCATGGAGATGCTCTTTTTCTTCATCTGTGCTAATACTGCCCTCAACAAATGCGACGTCTAAGGCCTCCTCAATCGGATTGCTTGAAGCCATGACAAAAGATTGAATGGTTGTAGCTCCGAATAGATTGAGAATTTCATCTTCTGTGTGGATGATTAAGAGCTGGTCTCCTGCACAACCTGTAAATCCATAGATACCAATCCTTGGTTTGTCTGCTGCTGTCATCTTAGATCAACTCCCTGAAATGCAGTGTATCCCAGTATGTGAATACTGGTCCATCCATACATGTATAGAGATGCTCAATAGCACAATGTCCGCACTTACCAATTCCACACTTCATTCGTCTCTCAAGGGAGAGCTGAATCTGATTCTTTGGTATCTTGAGTTTCAGAAACTCATCGATGACAAATTTGTACATGACTGGTGGGCCAACAACAACAGCATTGGTTTCCTTTGGGTCTATCTCTGGAAGATTCTTGAAGAGTTTTGTCACAAGACCAACATTTTCAGTCCAATCTTTATCTGGCTTGTCGACCGTATAGAAACACTCAACGTCCTCGCGTTTTTTAATCTGGAAGAATTCAGTCTTAAACAGAAACTCATCGGGATTTTTGGATCCGTACAAGAAGAAGATACGGTTGAACATGTCACGATTATCTAGGGCATAGTAAAGAATGGACCGCAAAGGTATGACTCCCAAGCCACCCGCAACAATGATGAGATCTTTGTTAAACATCTGGTCCAATTTGAATCCGTTTCCATAAGGTCCGCGTATATAGATGACATCATTGTCACTTTTCTGGAACAGGGCTCTGGTTAGTTTTCCCACATTCCTAATACCAAACTCAAGGATGCCTGGACGGCTAGGAGTAGATGAAATAGAAAATGGAGCTTCCCCGATACCCGGGATTGACATCATTATAAACTGACCAGGGCTATAGGTAAATGACATAGCTTTTTTCATGTCAATATGTCTAACCTGAAAGAATCTATGACCTTTAATCAGATCGTAATGCCTTACGATTCTAGCAGCTTTTGGTTTGAATGGGTTCTCAATTGTTTCAATCAAATTCATTGCTTTGGCACCTCCTTTGTTGTCAAAGCTTCTGAAACAGTTAATACATTGATATCCACTGGGCACGAGTCCACGCATCGGCCACAGCCAATACATCCAGGGCGTCCATAATCAACACCGAAAGTCTTCAGTTTGTGACCGTACCATAACCTTAGACGTTCTGCACGCGAAGCACGGAAATTATGTCCTCCCGCAACAAGGCTGTAATCCACAAACATGCAACTATCCCATCTCCTATCGCGACGCCCAGTGGTTTCATTTGTCACATCAAAAACATCTACAACATTGTAGCAATTGCATGTGGGACAAACCATAGAACACTGACCACATGAGAGACATTTCTCGCCAAAGTTCTCCCAAACTTCACTATCGTGGCTTAGTTCCATTATATCTGGCATACTATCGAACTCGAAGCTCTTCTTGAACATCTTATTCCGTTTCTGACGCCACTCCACATACATCTGGATGTCTTCATGTGTTACATTATCATCGAAGAACTCCTCTCTCTCATATATCATGTCATACCCAAGACTTGACCCTACCCAAACTAGATAGAAATCTCCTAAATCCACGAAGAACAGATCAAACCCCTCTTCCACTATATCAGTATCAGTAGAGTGACAGAGGTGATTCTCTAACGGTAGACATGAAAATCCTATAATGGCTGTGTTCTTTCTAAGACCAGTGTAATATGGGTCTGCGGGTTCTCTCATGAAAACATCATCTAGCCTGAGAAGACTATGTATCTCACAAGGATGAACTCCCAGCACCACTCTCTTCTCAATTACAGAATAGTCTGGATTGAAACCTGTCCCATCAAAATGCATCATAGTGAACTGCATTGGATGAAAGAGTTTCTTGATCGGAATCATGGGGTGCTTGTCTGTTATGATCAATTCTGAAATATTCTCGAGACGATCATAGGACAGCACACCATTCTTCTGTTTGGGTCCATATAGGCTACCAAACTTGTCCAGACTCTCGAGAAAAACCTCGAGAAACTTCGACTGCATTTTCAATATGCGCATTTGCGGCACCCTGTCCATAGAGGACTTTTTGAAACGTCGAGCAGCCTGTTAATCTTAGATATGACTGTTTGCATAGGTAACTGAGGTTTTTCCTAAATTACATATTTGACTAATTCTTGTTTTACACATGAATGCAGAAAATATTGCTCATTTTCAATAGTTTGTAGCGAATGTTAAGCCAAACTTATTCAGCTTTTCTTTTTTTATAATAGGCGCGTGATTTTTCCTCCTTTTTCCTATACCACGGAATTTATATTATGAATGACGTAATACTATTACGTGAAAAACAAATATAAGCATCTATGCTGTATGTTTACATGAAAAGTTTGAGGTTAAAGAGATGTCAGATAATAAGAAATCAACTAGCCTTGATAGCGTACAATTAAGTCTTAGAGAACAACTTCTTGGTCGATTGTCAGATGACGACCTCAGTTCCAAGAAAAGAGAAGTTTCAGTCATGACCAGGATGAGTGGTGATATCGTCGAAATCCTTGATGCATTAGTAGAGCTTGAAATTTTTAAGAGCCGATCCGAGGCTGTTTCTGCATTCGTTGAACAAGCTATATCCGCACGTATCGAACTTTTTGAAGAGATTAAGACTCAAGCCACTGATATTCGGAAACTGCGTGACTCTGCCAAGAGACATGCATTTGAAGCATTTCAAGAAAAATAAATCAGAGTTCTCCTTCTTTCGTTATTTTTCTGGGGTGAGTCTAACTCGTAGACCATGATGTCACTCTATTAGTTCATTCAATAAATCTCCGCAATGAATCTCAATGTATCGCATATGCTACATTTTTGAAGTCAATGTGTGCGACAGCATCTTTGTAATCTAGACTTCTCACGGTACCGGGGTCAAGACGGAAGTCAATGTGTGCGACAGCATCTTTGTAATCTGGGCTTCTCACAGTACCGGGATCAAGACGGAAGTCGATCATTGCAACAGCATCTTTGTAATCTGGGCTTCTCACAGTACCGGGGTCAAGACGGAAGTCGATCCTTGCCACAGTTTCCCTGTAGTCAACTCGTGCAACCGTATCTCTGTGATTGATTATTCGGACTTCGCCAGGATCAAGCCGCCAAGCTATAACGAAAGCAGTCTGCGCGGTGTTCCCCTCATTGAAGTAACTATCTGATGTTACGTCCATTGTATTGTTCATACTCATCCAAGCAACTGCAATCATCGATCCAAAAGCAGCCAGTGATAAGACGAACAAGACTCCACAAGCAAATACAACCCTATGGGCTTTTTGGTTAAACATTCTCTATCTCCTCTTTCTTTTTTTTCAGTGTTGAGATTCAAGGAAGTGTCATCACGAAGTTGGCTCATACCGCAAATTGCTGATCAGAGACCATTATTGACTTCTTGAATCCTTGAAACACTTGAAATAGTAATACATGTAACATGTAATATACTTTTTGGTATTAGTATACACAATCGAAAGATATATTACGTAATAATGTTACAATAAGAGAGAAGTCCCCCGAACATGAAGATCGGATTAGTTCTCCTTCTTTCTGTTCTCAACGGGGTGGTCGGGGGATTTCGAAATTATTTTTAACAAATTAATTAGAAAGCCTGCGTAGTTTGACAAGGTCATCAGTCAACTCAGAATATCCAATACTCTGAGCTTTTTTATCCCAGTAGATACAGATTGTTCTTTGTCTTTTGTCGAGTTGTTTCAAATCAAAGTCAAGTCCTATGATTTTTCTCATGAGATGCAATGGGTGATACCATACTTCAATGAATTCCGAGTAATCCGGTTTGTTTCTCACGACCTCAACATTCGCCAACTCTGCTTTGACAATCGATTCGTATTGAAGCTTTGAATCATCATCCTCGAACAGCTTGATGATAATCTTTTGAATTGACTTCATAGTTTCTCTGTAATCCATTTTTGGCCAACTTGCCTGAGGGAGTTCAATCTCGTCGATACTCTCAATCAAAGTTCTTGGTATTTCGTTACCGAGTATAGAATATGCGAATTGCATACTTGATTTTGAAAAATCATTAACAGCTTGTCCCAAGAAAACTTGTTTCAATATGCTTTGCCGCGGAAGAGTTTGGTTATTGATATAATAGTAGGTAGGAAAAATCTGTGGATGATTCTTGATCATGTCACGAAGCTCTCTCCAATGAATAGGAGGAAAGTCTGAATGACCTGGTCCACCATAGTTATCGTAAACTAGGTTGTTCTTCATTTTATTGAAAAGCTTTGACCCAGGTTCCGGTACTAGTGAATGAATCTGTGTCTTGACCCTTAGCAGATGGATTGATTTTATTCTAAAAATATAATCCCAAAGTGCAATTAGGTCATCATCTGTTTCCTCAGGGAATCCAATAATGAAAGACAGTATTAATGTATAACCAAGTTCAACTGCGGCTTTTACGGTTTCATCGAGTTTTGTTAGGTCGAGTCGTTTGTTGATTATCTCTTGCATTCTCTCTGTTACAGTTTCTATTCCAAGGTAAATCCTGTCGCATCCAGCTTCTTTCATTCTACTCAGTATTTCATTATCCAATGAGTCTAATCGTGCACTACAACCCCATTTGATTGGAGTGCCTAGCTCCGGCAAGGCATCGCATAGTGAAATAATGTATTTCCTGTTGAACGTCAACAGGTCATGATTCATTTTTATTCTTCTTTTATCTCCAAATTTCTCTTTGACCAGCTTGATTTCAGAAAGAATACGGTCTACTGATTTCACTCTAAATTTTCTCTTGAAGTAACTTGATGTGGAACAAAAAGTACAAGCAAATGGACATCCTCTCCCCATCTCAATTGACACCGACTCTTCAAAATCAACATCCTCACTACAAATCCTGTAGTCAGGAATAGGAAGACTATCCAAGTCATCAATTGGATCTGACCATCCATTATCACGAATCTGATTACCCTCTCTGCAAACAACTCCCTTGATTTGGCTTATCGATTCATTGCTCTGAATCTGTACAATCAGCTTGGGAAATGATACATCAGCTTCGCCACGTATAATGATATCAATCTGCTTGAAGGACTTCAAAATCTCCCTAGCACTGAAAGAAGCTCCAGGTCCTCCGAGGATTGTAACGACATCAGGCTGCAACTCCTTTATTCTACGGCATATCTCCAACGCGACTACAATATTGTTGGACATTGTTGATAGACCCACAATCTTTGGATTTGTGGATATGATTGCATCAGTCATTTTATCCAAGGCATCATTGTAATCCTGATTTTCTCCAACATTTAGATTTGATAGATCTAACACTTCGACATCTATTGACTTTAGACCAAGTGCAGATGATAATGCAAGAATGCCTAGACATCTGAAAAGCGGAATTTTAGTTTCCATTGACAATTGGTGTATAGCAATCAATGTTACTTTCAACGAAATCGACTCACTTCCTGTCTGTTTACACTCAAAATAAATGCAAACAGTGATGTCCTAATTGTTTCCATTGTAACTCAAATGATTATCAATCGGTTATGAAGAACTGAGATGATGAGTAAGGTAAAAGTTCTGCATCCAAACTGTCCTGGCTGTCTATTATTGCTTGATAATTTAAACCCAGAAAATATTGTTGTTCTTCAGGAGTAAGATCAAGCCACGCGTCAACATAGAATTCATCATCTATTGCAGCAGCAGGTCCTTTGTCTCTCATTGACTCTAGGAAGGAGCGATCCTTCAACATCCTTGCTATAATTTTATCCGCATCTATTCTCACCATAATATCAACTCAACTCCTTTCTATATCCAAGCTGGTGGCTTTCGTGGTTTTTCTTCAGACTCAATCAAGTCCTTCAAATCTTTGAATTTGATCTTCACATCGGTCTTTCCTATGTTTTTGAGAAAATTCAGTTCATCAGCAGTCATAAATTTGGCATCGTACCCGATTGTACCTTTTGCATTTTTTATCAAGTCTGCATAGAACATATCGTCTTTCAACAATCTTCTCATGATTTTTTTAAAGGTTGGAGTCATTCTTGGGAACGATAGCATAAGCACCCCTCATTTTGCCATTCGAAACTAGCATTTTCCATTGTATAGCTTCAATATATGTTGTTTTAATGAGTACATAAGCTCAAAAATGGATTCGAAAGACTCATCTCTAGGGTATGTCTTTAGCTTACGTTACACGCCACCCATGAGGGGTGCAAACTTGCAGCCATTGGGAACAATCACAATGTGTCATAAGTTCATCAATAGTGAAGATAAGGACATCATTGATGAAATTGCATCTTCGTCAGAAACTTATCATGAATTTGTAATTTGTCTTGGAGAGCATGTCTGCGTTAATGATATTTCATCTGAATTGGCTCACATCGCAATTATTCATGCATGGGAGCTCAGAGAAACTAAGGTGATTGACAAAATCGCAAGTCAATATGGCGAAGAACCCTTTGTGAAACCCTGGACCTATCCTATTCGGACTCGTAGTGATAGGCTATCATGCTCGCATCATATCCAAGATGCTGTGGAACTAGCAATGTATGATAATCCATCAGATTGGATAAAGATGAATCTCCTATTACTCAAATCATATGCTCTATTGCACACTCCTCAAGGACCTGCTGCGTTGGATGAGGCTAAGGCATTACTAGCAACATCTTCAGACCTCTCATGCTATAGTCCGTATATCCATCATATTGAATGTCGTTTAATTTACGAGCAGGAAGGGAATCTACCTGAAGTAATAAGAATCTGCCAAGAAGGTCTTGAATTAGCTTTAAAGTATGACAACCTCTACCAAGCAGTCTGGTTGTATCGATGGCTTGGTATGTTCACTATGAATACAAATCCACATCTAGCCTCACAACATCTTGAAGAAGCATATAATATCGCTAATCAATTAGGAACTCCATTTCACACCGCCCAAGCACTTACTGAAATGGGTTGGGTTTCGGTCATACTGGGAGAGTACGACCTTGCAATAGCATTCTATGATGAAGCCCGAACACTCTCAACATCTTTAGATGAGGTCAGTGATCGTCACGCAGTGACCCTCTCGCATATCTGCTCCGACCTAAACGACGCTCAACAAGCACTTGATTGGGCGCAGTGGGCTCTTGAATGGCATATGAATCAGGGGTCAGAAGGTGATACTTGGACTCACTCAGCAATGGCACGAGCCCTTACATTGCTTGGTCGATTAGATGAAGCTGCACTACACCTTGACACATCGAGAGAAATGGCGTTCAGAAGTGGCCAAGAGCGGGAAATTGCCTTCTTCTATCTTGTATCAGGTCTTCATGAAATATTTTCAGGGCAACCCGCAAGCGCGATCGAAACTCTCAGAAGCGCTTTGGAAATTTGCGAACGTACGAAAACTCAAGAATACATGAATAGAGTATTGCTAGCTCTGGTACGTGGAGAGATTGAATTATTCAAACAAAGTGGTGGCGATGAAACCAGCGATACATCTGGCCAATGGATGACATACCTAGAAGACATCGCACGCTCCAAAAAACTTCCGGGAATTCTTATTCAACATGCACTTTTAAAAGCCGAATTCCTATTGGCACAAGGAAAAACCAGTGAATCTCGAAAAACTCTGATTGTTGCTCTCGATATACACGATTCACCTGGAGTTAGATCATTACAAAAGCAAGTATTAACAAAAATCAGAGAGATTGATACAGGAGCAAACACCTAGGAGTTCTCAAGGCCAGAACATTGGTTTTTTTGAGTAATTTCAGGCAAGTCTTGCCTGCGTCACACAATATTGGGAAGAACTCTCCTCTTTCATTGCGGTCTTATATATTCACACCAACAATAACATGACATGGAGGCTTGAATGATTGAGTAAAGTAAAGAGCACGCTTGCGTTTGGAAAAGATTGGAGAGAGATGTTGAACTACTTAGCTGAATCTGAGTGTTTCGTTGATGTATACCTTTGTGCCAGCGCTTATGGACACGCAGATGATAGGGATAATATGGTTGGTGAAACTCACGGGGTGAGAATCATCTATGTCGGTGAAGATTACTTCATTGTAGGTCCCAGACGTCCGGTTCACTCTTCTGTGATTCCAATGGGATGGATATCGATGATTCGAGTCCGTGATGACGAAGATACCAACCTGATCAGTCTAGTGGGCGACGATGATGACTCATTAGAAACTCTGAATGATTTTGAATAGTTTCTAACTAATGAAATATGAAGTCGCTTGAGAGGTGTCGCTTCAATTGTAATATTCTTTCAAACAGCTTGTGGAAATGTGTCATGGTCGGTTCTTCCAAAATCTCTTCAATTGATGCCCATTTTAACTGACTATGTTCGACGCTCAGTTTGATATCACCGCTAATGTATCTGCACCAATATGAGATGTATGCCATTGGAAATTCTTTCCCTCCTCTATAGAAGAAGCCTGTTTCGATCGGCATAATGATTTCTGTTTCAAGACCTGTTTCTTCGAATATCTCTCGAAGAATCCCGTCGTCAGGACTTTCTTCTTCCTCAAGTCTCCCTGTGATAATTTCCCATGCATTAGGAGCGAAATCTTTCGAACCACTCCTCTTAAGAATCAGGAATCTTCCATCCTTCTCAACTGCAGCACCCATTCCTAAGTACATCTTCTTCATTGTTTCCACATCTGGTAAGACAATTCATTACACTACTCACTTATATGATTCAACCGATTGCATTAGGGTCGGAATGTAGAATGCCATTCACACCATACCATTTTGGTCCTGCATTATTAATTGGAGTTCTTCTGTTTCCATTCATCGACTTTTCAACGATGATGATTGCTAGTGTAATTTTAGATTTTGAACCTCTTTCAGTAATAATCTTTGATCTACAACTACCACTACATGCTTTCTTCCATACATATGTAGGAGCAACAATTGTGGCTATTATACTCTCAATCGGGATATACCCTTTCAGGAAATATCTCAATAGGTTTGTATCCCTCTTTGGACTGAAGCAAGAGTCTTCGTTTCAGCATATTATGGCTGCTAGTTTTATAGGTACTTTCTCACATGTATTCCTCGACTCATTCCTCTATGTAGAGATGAATCCCCTCTTTCCTATTCTTGGAAACCAATTCTTTGGCCTACTGTCAAGTGGTCTTGTTTATGGTTTCTGTTTTTCCATGGGATTCATTGGTCTGTTTATCTATCTATTCCGAGTCCTGCTTGGTTTCCGAGTCGCGAAAATTGAAGGTGACACATTTGACTAATCTATGGAATGGGGCTTCTTGGTGAACTTTCTCCTCTTCCATGTTCTGGCGGTGGTTTCCAGTCCTCTGAAATCTTTAGATATTCAGCTCTCTCAGCGGCATCATGTAGTTCCATTACAGTTGCCATATGGTTTCCAACCCCATCTCGAATTGCGTATATATACTCATAGAAGATTCTGCCAATGAAATGCACCCAGCCCTCGTATTTTTCTAATTTTCCACTTTTCAACTCACCAATCATTTTAAGCACGCCTGGTTCCGCGCGTTCAGGATGGCATCGCAAGATAGATGAATTGACTCTGTCTTTGTCTTGCTGTAGTTGTTCAGCTACTTTTCTGTTGAATATTACAATCCTATCATTTTTATCTAACACACAGATTCCAACATTGAGGTTTTCTACAAGTAATCTTAATACATCGAGGTTGAATGGCATATGAAAAACTAGCTACAAACGGAATGAAAACCTTACCCATATTGGATACATCTTATTTATTTTTGAGAACAATCCTATCGAAAGCATGAACGATTTCTATTCGAGGCTCGCGAGATACTATGACCAGATGTATGCGCATATTGACTATAGAGGAGCTGCTGACCGGCTTCATGAAATCATTCAGAAGCACAAGCAGTCTTTAGGAAATAAATTGCTAGATGTTGCTTGTGGAACTGGAACTCACATAATGTACCTCAAAGATAGGTATCAAGCAATGGGCTTTGATATCAGCGAAGAAATGCTAGCAATCGCACGAAACAAGTGTCCTAGTATCACCTTTATGCAAGGTAATATGATTTCCATGGAACTCAATCAGACCTTCGATGTGATAACTTGTCTATTTGGATCGATTACGTATCTTACAACGGAAGACGAGCTTCGACTTGCACTCCAAAGTTTTTCGAAACATATTGCTACTGGTGGAGTTGTTATAATCGAACCACTATTCACAGAAGAAACATATCGTGAAAAGGGAATGGGGCTTAATTGCCTAAACCTACCTGATATCAAAATTGCTCGGAGTAATGTCAGTCGAAGAGAAGGAAATATTGTTTATCTCGATTTTCACTTTCTAATATCAACGCGAGAACATGGTACGGCGCACTTTATCGATCCAAGTCCCATGGGCGTATTCTCCTTGGATACCTTCAAGAACTTCATGGAAGAGAATGGTTTCTTAGTCAAGATAATTGAACCGGGTTTCGACAAGGAATTTCTAATCTTGGGCATAAAAGAATAGATGACATCCTATCCTTTCCTCTTTCCACTAATTGATTAATGTTAAAGTGAAATGCAATCTATGGAAACTGCAACATTAGGTTCGGGATGCTTCTGGTGTACAGAAGCTGTATTTCAACAACTGAAAGGTGTTTCATCCGTCGTATCTGGATACTCCGGTGGTCATGTCGATGATCCATCATATGAACAGGTATCCACTGGTCGAACTGGGCATGCTGAAGTATGTCAGATTCAATTTGATCCCGATCAGATTTCGTATGAGGACCTGCTTGAAGTCTTTTTTGACACTCATGATCCAACTACCTTGAACCGTCAAGGCAATGATATTGGTACTCAATATAGGTCCGTAATCTTTTATCATTCAGAGAAGCAAAGGGAAACTGCTGATAGAGTGAAATTGGGACTAGACAAGAGTGGGACTTGGAAGACTCCCATTGTGACAGAGATTGCTCCGTTTAAGAAATTCTATCCAGCAGAAGACTACCATCAGAACTATTACCGAAACAATCCCAATCAAGGATACTGCCGCGTTGTAATTGCACCAAAATTGTCCAAGTTCCAGAAGGTCTTCAAGTTGAAACTCAAAAGTTAGTTAAATGCATATTTGAAGATAATATTCCCACTAAAATAATACAAGAATCGTTGATAACATACAAACTCTCTTTAGTATTAGGAACTAGTCAGGTTGAAAAACTATGTCTGAAGGTGAGCCTTCTGAGGTATATGTTTTCTGCAATGTCTGCAAGGAGAACGTCCCTCTAGAGATAACAGAGGCTGATATCGAGAAGGCTAAGACTGGTCTCATCTCAGTCATCTCAGTTCATGGCTCACCTCAGCATGCAATACTTGTCTATCTAGATATGAACCTTAAAGCGAGAGGAGTTGAGTATCCCTCCCTAGTCCAAGTTGATGAAGGGGGATCATTGGAAAGTGAACAAGCTACAACCATCAAAGAGGATTTCACCGATTTGAACACCATAATCAGCTCCTTTGGTGAAAAAAAGGAGTTAGCAATCAAAAGGTTTGCACACATATCCGCACAGCTCATCGCTGGAAATACACTTTATCTCATTCATAATAACAAAAGCATAGGACGAGTTGTGAAAGATCAGATTGACTCCTTATTCATTGATGAAAAACCCTCATCCTTTGTCATCACTTTTGACGATATTGACTATGTCACCGGCATGCGACCTACAATTTATGATCTTCAATATGGATCCTTCATCTCAGAGGGGATTGACATTGATACGTCTTATTTTGAGAAAATAATCAAGGATGCGCTTGATAATCCCAATGGATTTAGCATTTTGAAGAATGACTATCACAAACTGAAATATTCATACAGACGGCTTTGGGAATTACTAACTGCTGGTCAAAGAGTGTATTCTCCGAAGAAATTAGCATACCTTATTTCCATCGATTTATCACTCATTCCATTGCTTCTCAGAATTGCTGAAAATGATGGAATTGATGTCTCTTCTCGTGTGAAAGAATCTTGATAACATACAATACTAGGGAATCATTCTTTGTATAATCCGATTGTATAGAGGAAATAGCCAAGCAAATTTGTTTCCATCTCAGTTAGGTATGTATACACAATCCGCACAAGGATTGGGCCATCAGAGAGGACTTCAATGATATTTGTTGAGTGCTCTGCATTGAAATTGTACCTGGCGATTGTTGATCTAAATGAAGCCAACAGAACGTTATTTGTTGATATCCACACACCATTTTGGTACATGAACCGTATCTCGGCAGTTCTGTTACATATCACCGTGACCCACGTGACTTTTGGACCCCCAAAACCAGCTTCTACGTGGTACTTACCATTGGATGTGTATTCTGAAGCATCAGCAACCTCAATCACTTGTCTGATAGGAACTGAACTAAATATAGTTGCGAGAATAATCCCAATCACGAGATAATGTCCTATCGAAAGATGTTTCATCTTAGCTTGTCTCCAGAAAGACACGATTTCTTGTGTACTCATTACGATTCATTGTTATATCAAATCTTTGGAGATTGCATATGATGGGTGCTAAGTAACACAATGGGTAGATATTGAAGTTGATTTAGGTCACTCGATTTGCTCTGAAGATTATCGTAGGAAAGATAGATAGGGTAAGTGTAACCAAGTATTCCTAAATTTAGTTGGATGTGACAAATAGTGGATGAGATACCATATAGTGGGGAAAAAACTGCAAGGGTCGGTGACATCGAGATTGCCTATGACACATTTGGGAACCCCTCAAATCAGCCCATGTTACTCATCATGGGACTAGGTGAGCAGATGATTCGATGGGATGAAGCATTCTGTCAAGTGCTCGCTGCACAAGGTCGTTTTGTGATTCGCTTTGATAATCGCGACGTAGGTCTGTCAACGAAGTTTGACGAGGCTGGTGTTCCTGATGTCAGGGCACTTATGTTTGGAAAAACAGTTCATGTACCCTATACTTTGAAAGAAATGGCTGATGATGCTATGGGTTTACTTGATTCACTCAATATTGAAACAGCTGATGTGGTGGGTGTATCAATGGGTGGCATGATTGCTCAGACCATAGCCATTCATTATCCCAATCGGGTACGTACTCTCACATCTATTATGTCTTCAACAGGTAATCCTAATCTACCGCAACCAACTCCTGAGGGAATCTCAGTTCTTCTGGCACCGCCTGTATCTAATAAAAAAGACTACATCAATGATTATCTAAAAGCTGCGAAAGTGCTCCATGGACCCAGATATCCATTGGATGAAGAGTATATACGCAACTATTCAGAACGTGCCTATGATAGATGCTATCATCCCGCAGGATTTGCACGTCAGCTAGGAGCCATTCTTACATCTGGGAGTCGAAATGAAGCATTGGGTAATGTGAAGACATCAACTCTTGTAATTCATGGTGACACAGATCCATTAGTACCTGTTGAAGCAGGAAAGGATACCGCCAAAAGCATACCGGACGCAAAGCTCCTCATTATCGAAGGAATGGGACACAGCTTCCCGACTGAGGTGGTGCCACAGATAATCAAAGCAATTTTACAACACACTTCTCAGTAGACAGCTTGCGTTCTACGCAGATGCAAATTATGATTACTAGCTTTGCCATACTCCGGCAGCAATAGGTGACTCTTGAGTTGATTACAAACTTGCCTGAAGAGCTCAGAGAATCTGGTGCAATCGAAGTAAGAAAGAAACTTGGTACAATCACCGGTGGCAATGTTCTTGATGTTGGAACAGACAATGGTGACTTCATCAAGGTTTTAATGAAGACTCTGAAAGGATACAACTCATTCACTGGAATTGATGTTTCAGAGGATGACATTAAGAAAGCAAAAGAGCAGTTCCAAGACGCTCCTGTGAATTTTATTGTTATGAACGCAGAATCAATGACATTCCAAGATAATCAATTTGATACTGTATGCATATCCTATTCAATTCATCATCTAGAAAATATTGATGCAGTTCTCTCTGAGATGTATCGCGTGTTGAAACCCGGTGGATATTTCATTATACAGGAAATGTATTCTGATGGAGAACAGACTAAAGCCCAGATTGTTGACATGGATATGCATCATTTTAATGTGAAGATAGATACTCTCCTCGGTATTCCTCATTTTGCATCTTTAACTCGACAACAACTGAGAAATTTCATTACCAAGGTCGGTTTGAACGATATTGAAGCCTATGAATCCTCCTGGTCAATCAAATGTTTGTTCTGTGATGATGCTAACAAGTGTCAATATCCAATGAGGACGGAAAATATCGAGTTTTTACTCAAACAGATTGATGATGACTTGGATAGAATACGTGAACATCCATCATATGGGGAATTAATAGAGGAAGCAAATTTGCTCAAAGAACGAGTGAAAACTTACGGATCCTCAGGAGCTTCAGTGGTGTACTTCTTTGGCAAGAAATAGAAAGATGAAAAGAAAGTAGACGAAATAATCTTCCTGATTTTAGACCTCTTGTCTATCCAATTCTTTTCCTATTTGAAATGCATCTCCAAGCTTTTCACCTAGCATCCAATATGTCGGTCGTTTCTCAGCTCCTGTGTATATGATGGGATTCATCAGCTTCATGTCGGGCTTGTTATCAGTCATGTTCTCTTCGTCAATATAAGAAGTCGCAGCCTCGCCCAGCACTATGAAGTGATCCTGCAGTTCAATTATCTCTGTCACTGTAAGTTCCATGTTGAAAATGCATTCCTTGATCATTGGAGCTTTTGTTTCACCATAGAATATACTAAACAATGTGGACTTGTCCACATCTCGTCCTGAGTTAGTTCCTATGTAGTCAGCCACGCGAACAAGTTCAGTTGGAGGAAAATTCATGCTGAAGACGTTATTTTCTCTGACACCTCTCATTGTGTAGTGTTTTCTATTGATTGAAGCCATCCAAGTAGGAGGGTTCCGATTCACTCGACTGACCCAAGTGCACAACATGAAGTTTGGTTTCTCATCAACTATAGTTCCGATGATAACACTTGGCATCTGGTAAGGTGAGTACTTTTGGTCAACCTTAATCTTTGTCATATCAATTATCGTGCATCATTGCTAGATAGTAATATGTAATGAAGTAAGCAAGAATAGTAAGAAATCAATGCACAGCGGATTGATTGAAGTTTGTACTCATCAAAACAGTCAATGTAGATTCTCTAATGATTTTCGTGAACAACCAATTCTGGTCGACCCAGCAAGGTAGTACCCACTATCTAGGATCCCAAAGATATCACTTTCATAGAATCAATCAAAGATTATCTATCTTATCCTCAAGTTGTTAGTAACATCAATCCGCTTTTTCAAAATCTGGAAGAGATACTGATTGAAGCCAACTTACTATTCAAATCTGACATAATTAGAAGAAGTTCCAAACATCTTGATAAGAAACCTCAAAGCTCAGAAGAATAGAATGTTTGATACTCACTCCTTGGATTTCCTCGATTAGTGATTATTTATTCTTAGATCAATCACTATTTCAAAAAATGATGAAGAGGCAAACGAAGCCTCTTCAAAACCTAACCTATGTGCCTTCTGCATAGGCGCGAGCATAGCGCTCCTGTTCCTCAGTCCACTTGTCGATGGTGATGCCCATTGTTTCAAGCTTTGCGAGCGCTGTTTCTCTGTCAAGTTCTTTTGGGAATTCGTATACAGCTGGTGTGAGAGCCTTTCCATTCTTCGTCATCCAGATCATCGCATTTAGTTGACTACTGAAACTGAGATCCATGACTTCCGACGGATGCCCTTCAGCTGCCGCAAGGTTTGCCAGTCTACCTTCTCCAAGCAAATAGAGGAATCGACCGTCTTTGGTCTCATATTCATCAAGAGCATTTCTCACCCTCTTCTTGCTCTTACTTAGAGCCATCAAGTCTGGTTCATTTACTTCGACGTTATAATGACCAAGATTGCCCATGATTGCCCCGCTCTTCATCATCTTCATATGCCTGCCACCAACAACATCCTTCATCCCTGTGGCAGTGAAGAAGACATCACCCAGTGGAGCAGCATCATCCATCTTCATGACTTGGTAGCCGTCCATTCTTGCTTGTAATGCCTTGACAGGGTTGACCTCGGTGACAATGACATCTGCGCCAAGTCCTCGTGCTCGAAGAGCCATTCCACGACCGCAATAACCGTAACCAGCAATGACAACAGTCTTCCCAGCAACTAGAATAGCAGTGGCTCTTAGGAGAGCATCGAAAGCGCTCTGCCCGGTGCCATAGACATTATCAAATAGGTGCTTTGTGTCTGCGTCGTTGACTGCCATAATGGGATACTTTAGAGCTCCATCTTCAGCCATTGCTCTTATCCTGATGACCCCGGTCGTTGTTTCTTCCGAACCCCCGTAGAGGTTTGGTATCAGTTCTTTGTGTTTGTTGTGCAGAGTGAATATCAAATCCGCACCATCATCGAGTGTGAGGGTTGGCTTGATCTTCAAAGTCTGTTCAATACACCAATAGTATTCCTCAGTACTCAGACCATGCCATGCAAAGACAGGCACGTCGTTAGCTGCAAGGGCTGCTGCTACCTGGTCATTTGTTGAGAGTGGATTACATCCTGACCAAGCAACCTCGGCACCAGCTGCTCTTAGAGTTTCTACGAGTACTGCTGTTTCCTTTGTCACATGTAGACAACCTGCAATCCTCATTCCCTTGAGGGGTTTTGTCTTGGAGTACTTCTCTCGCAAATGCATGAGAACTGGCATATGCTTCTCTGCATAATCGATGAGTTTCCTGCCTTCTTCAGCAAGACCAATATCTTTGACCTTATAATTAGTCATTTGAATCACAAGCCTCCTTGAAACCACAATGTATATGAATGCTACATAGTAATTTTGAATAAAATGCGTAAAAAATGAGGGAAAAATATGCAATTAACACTATCAGAAGCAGAACGGATGCTTCTAGAGGTTCTTGTACAGAATTCTCGATACACTCCCTCTGTCATCGGACAAGTACTCGGAAAGAGTCGAAACTGGGTTTCACGTACCATCAAAGGTCTTGTGAAAAACGGAGTGATACGAAGCTACACAACTATTGTTGACCCCTCGCAGGTTAAGGCGGCAAGAGATACTATCCTCTTTATGAAAAGCAATCCCAGAGAACAAGATGTGAGTGAGCGAGTTTTACAACTGGACGAACTTGAGTCACTGGATGGTATAGCTGGCGAGTTTTCACTTGTTGGGTTCTTCAGGTTTGATAGTCCTGGTGCTTTTGAAGACCTGCTTGATAGAGTTGATAATGTAGTGGCTAAATCTGGAACAGGAAAATACAATCTGGTTCAGATTCTCACCACGTACAAGAAAAACCGATTCAAAATTGGACCCAGAAGACCTACTGAGTCATACCTCTCTCCAAAGGAATTGGAACTTCTCAAAACCATGCATCGTCAAAAACCAACATCTGAAAAACCATTCCCTCTATCACAAGAAGCAATTGGCAAGCTGATGAAACCTCCTATGAGTCAACCTGCAGTTTCGAAAGCGATAGAAAAGCTTCTGATTAAAAGAGCAATAGTTGGATATTCTATTGATATTGACTTCAGTTATATCGGTCTCCCTGCGAAATTTTTTGTTCGCGTGAAGGTATCACCAGGTACTGCAAGTGAGACCGCGCAGGAACTCACAGGTATGGATGAGGTATGGGACCTCTACCGCACAAGTGAAGACTATTCACTATTTGCAACGGTTCGAACAGAAAGTATTGAATCATTCAATAGATTCCTTCGAAATCTCTACAAAAACGAGTGCGTTTTGGATACACAATCGTATGTTTCTCTGGAGGAATGGTTTATCCCTGTTCATTGAGCTGATTCAGAAGAAGATTTTCCAAGCCAGTGGTTTCTCCAGAGATTTCTCTTTCGGTAATAAACAAGAATTGCAATCCATGCAACAACCATGATTACACTTGTAAAAGCATTAGCCAGCCTGAATGCAGTTCCATTGATGGGTCCGTATGGTGCAAAGAAAAGAACAAGTGGTCCAACAACATCATAGGGATTTACCCAAGGCCATAAAATCGGATTGAACCAATGCATGGGATAGTCTAATAGGAGATGCGAGAGCACACCGATGAGACAAGAGAGAACAAGCATATACGAGAGGCTACATGAGTCTTTCAGATCTTGCTTATTCACTTGGAATAGCGCAGATATGATTGGAGGGTAAAAAAACCATGTGGCGAGAACAGCGAGCAGTGTGCCTGCTAGAACAGCTCCTACTAGACTATGGAGGAAGAGATGGTCTGGTAAATCACTGAAGAAAATCCACATGAGTGGAACTTCAATGTCTGGTATAAAAGACCCAACCACCACTCCAGGAAGAAGAAACCTCTTGCCTGTCTTCGACAAAACAAATGCAAGAGGATAATGGAGTGGTGTAATGGGCATTCTGACCTATCTCACGATATTCGAAGTTCTGTCATATTTCAATATGCTTAAAGAAGAAATCTTGTACTCCTCTTCCAAGGTGCAAACAATGGGACTTTATGAGTTCAATGGAAAAACACCAAAAGTTCATCCAGACGCTTATGTATCACCTCGAGCAAATCTGATTGGAGACATTGAGATTGGAGCCGATTCCAGTATCTGGGAGTCTGCAGTGATAAGAGCTGATCTGAATTTCATACGTATAGGAAAAGGAACATCAATCCAAGACAATTGTACTGTACACACGACTTTCATGCATGCAACAATAATTGGAGATTACGTTACTGCTGGTCATAACAGTGTTCTTCACGCTTGCGAGATTGGTGACCGGACGGTTATTGGAATGGGCGCGATAGTCCTTGATGGCGCGAAGGTTGGCCGCGACTGTGTAGTTGGCGCTGGCTCAGTGGTGACTGAGGGGAAAGTCATTCCTGATGGAAGTTTAGTCCTTGGAATTCCTGGAAAGGTAGTCAGGGATGTTACAGACCCTATGAAAGAGGCATTCAAAGCTGGTGCTGAGTTGTACGTAGAACTTGGAAAACAGCATAAGAAATCTGGGTCAGGAAAATCCGAATAGACCTCCATTTCATTTCAACTGGCAAATCTAATATCTTGCATTGTAAACAATACTTTGAGGACGATAATTAATGCACAGAAGACAGTCATTTCTGATGGCTCCTATTATAATCTCATTGTTTCTTTTAATGGGAACTGTATCCGCCCAATCAAATCTAGTTGCCAACATTACCCGAGAAAATGAATATGTTTGGGGTGGTGACTCCAATGATTATATGGCTGACTTGGATGCCGGTCATTGGACAATAGTTGTCAACTCAGAATCTTTCTGGGACTTGGAAGTAAAAATTACAGTGGCGACTGATAGCGGATATACCAATGTGATTGCCGAAAGTGGCACTGATTATGGAAATTACCCAAGAGTTTCTTTTAATCTCGCTTCAGCCGGTACTGTGTATATCCGCATATCTGAGAATTCTGTCTATTCTGATAGTGGGGGGTCGTACCGTGTCGGTGTATATGATGACGTTCATATACCAGGTTTCTTTGAATCGCTGTCGTTCTTTGAGTGGATAATACTGATTTCAGTACTGTCATTTCTAATTCCTATGATTATTTGCGTAGTAGCAATCCGACGGTCTCGTCGTACAACCAAGAGAACGATGGACACAATTGCTGTTGAGGCTCCAATGCATGCTATACCTAATAGATATCAAGGCAGTGTACAGACACATGGCAGTAGAACTACTACAGTCCGTTTACCTGTAGTGTGTCCCTCATGTGGTGCTCAAATCTCACACGAGAGTGTTGATTGGACTGGGCCATTAGAAGCCCAGTGTGGTTATTGTGGTGCAACCATGCGAGCAACGTTCGAGAACGTCTGAAAAAAAATGGGGAGGACAATCTCCCCAGTTTCAGATTCTACTCTAGTTGAATACTTTCAAGAGCTTGTAACCTTGGAAGACTGACCACAGCACCAATAAATAGACTGCAATTTTTTGCCAAAGGGCTGTGGCAAAAAGATCAGTCATAACTCCAAACATGCCAACGATATGAAGAACACATACCACTACTACAATGAATCCAATCAATGCATAGATATTCTCATACTCGCTCTTCATGAGTATCGCAATAGAGTAACAAAGAATTCCAAGCATTATCAGTATAAAGAAGAGTCTTGTTGTGTTCCCATGTATATCAGGAAAGACATTCCCAGCAAAGATTGCTAGTGCTGAGAGATTAGGTGCTGCACCGAGGCCTAAGAGCGTTCCCAACCAGCTTAATACCTTTTGTCCTGTATTATCTGTAAAGAAGGTACGCATAGCAAACAGAAATGGTACTAAACAGACAGCTGCACCTGTGCAAGCAGTCACAAAAAGATAGTAATTCAACATTGATGGTATACTATTA
>JAEORO010000057.1 GCA_016840855.1 Candidatus Thorarchaeota archaeon
AGGATGACCTGCGACGAAAAGACTTCGAACCTTGGGACTCGATGGCTCATTTAGTTATTGTGAGTGAGATTGAGAATGAGTTTGAGATATTTTTCGATGATGAGGAAGTCGTTGATCTCTGGACTGTGGGTGACATCAAGAAGACACTCGGAAGTAAACTAAGTCCTAAGTAATTCTTGCAATCAGTTCTGGTATCCTAAATGATTGCAATAAAACTCAACTCGTTTCATCAAGAGATTGGAAACCTGGCTTTAGCTTTGAGCTCAGAAACCCAATCAGCGAGGTATCTCACCCCAGGGTCCTCTGCAAGCCGGCTGACCTTGAAGAGCAGCTCTTCGGCTTCTTCCTTTCTCCCTTGGATTAGACGGAGCTTTGCTTTCAGTAACAGTAGTCGACCCTCAATTCCAGGGATGTCCTTCTCAGCAACTTCCTGCTCAAGTCGTTTCATCCAAGGTCCAGAATACTCATCTTTCTGAGGTGAGGTATAAAGAGCAATCTCACACTCAGTCAATGCACAAAGCGTGTCGTTCATTCGCCTTTGTCGTTCAATTCTCTCAGCGATTTCAAAAGCTCTCTCAAGGCTTTCCATCGCCTCGAGAGGTCGTCCCTCCACCATTTCTAATAAGCCCCAGTTGAAATACTCAACTAGAAGATGAAACTCATCACCCGTCTTCAACAGTATCTTCCTTGCTTCATTCAGATATGTCTTAGCTTCATCTAGACGCCCTAGGTTCAGGAGAGATCTTGCAACATCAAAATATGCTAGGGGAAAAGCCCATGGGGTACTCATTGTTTTAATAGCCATCTTTCCCCATTCCAATGCCTCTTCATATTCACGGATCTCATTAAGATTAACTGCCATGCTGTGAGGTATTTCACCCATTGTCGGTTCTCCAGCTTTTTCCGCAAGGTCAATTAATCCTTGATAACAATCCAGAACCGCACTATACTCACCCCGCGCACTGTGAATTTGTCCTCTGATTCTGAGTGAATGAAAAATCGATGAGGCCAAACCAAGTTTGTTAGCCAACTCATCAGCCTTTGAAACAAGCTGAAATACTCTGGTCGGTTCATGGCTTCTCAGAAGGAGAGCAATTAAATTCAGCGCGTTGGACGCACTTACTTGGTCATCAAACTGAAGGGCACATTCATAACTCTCTGTCATGATTCGGGCTGCTTCTTGGCTGTCAACACGGACATATTGAAACGCTTGGACCTCCAGATAGAAAGTATTGAAACAAGCGAGTGCTTCACAATTCTCCATGAGTTGCTTCATCTTGTCTAGAGCATCAATATAGTAAGGATGGAAACGTCCCAGAATATCTCCGATTTCTGCAGCAAGATGATGCATATGTAATGCAATCCAATCATCAGGATTCGAACTGAGAACCAAATCAATGGCTGATTTAGCTTCATCATATAAACTAGGCATCTCACCATATTTCGCGTCCCTGAATAACAAATAGGGACGAGCCAATAGTGATTGGTAATGCTTTTCCCTCAAGCGTTCATAAATTCTAAAATTTTCGAGTAAGGTAGTGTGTATCGCAGCAAGATGGATTAGGTTATCTGTTGATTTCTCAGTACAAACCCGTTCAACCAGTCGATCTGTAAAATCATAGTAGTTATACGCTGAATCCATGATGGACTCCAGTATCCTTCTAGTTTCATCATCAACGAATGAGAAGTACTTGGTTATAGTGCCTAGAGACTTCATGGAAATTCAATTAATAGATATTATCGCCTCTCTGGTATAAATCGTTCCAATTTCGGAAATCACTGGTGATCTCAGAAGATAAGACTTCGAACCATAGGACTTGATGAATCAATTCTTTGGTTCAAGCTTCTGTACAGCACGTGCTGGATTTCCAGCGACGAGTGTCAGTGGTGGGACATCCTTATTCACTACTGCACCTGCGGCAACAATAGCTCCCTCTCCTACAGTGACACCAGGAAGAACAATGGCTCCTGCCGCGAGCCAGGCTCCCTTTCCAATAACAACTTTCTTTGGTCCCTCGTGAAAGATACGTCTTCTCTGGTGATACGGACTTGCACCTGAATGAGCCATAATCTTTGCACCTGGACCAATGCTGGCCCAATCTTGAATCTCAATATATTCTGGATATTCACCATCAATCATGACCAAGAATCCCATGTAAACACCTCTCCCGACTTTCACACCACATCTCCTGTAGACACTTGCACGAAACTGGTATGACGGTGCAATCCAGGCTAGTATACGGAGGAATCTCCCAAGCAGTTTTCCCATCTCAAATCACCTAACTCCTCTTCTCCATAAGACTCTTCTCAAATAATCTGAGAAGACCCAATTATCAATATCACCAGTTAGGAGAAGACAGAATTTGCTATCACTTTTCCATTTCTTATGAGAATTCCAGTATTTCACTGCCTCTGTTGGAGTTGTACACCATGCCTCGAGGCTCTGTGCATGTTCAAACAGAGTCTCAAGACATCCAAGGTACTTCTTTTGCCCGATCCTGATTGGATGAAGATCGAACATGATTACTCCTCCAGTGGGTGCTACTTTTACAATCTCCCTCTTCAATACTCTGGACACGCTATCGGGGTCCATCCGCTTTCGATCAATCATAACATCATCACTCCAGACATTAAGTGGGATATAAGTAACACTTGACATCCGACCATGAACTTCCATTTGGAAGAAATGAGTCATCTCTCTATACTGGGGTCGGAATCCAAACCCTCCATCCCAAACAAGACCCGCATGTTCCAATAATACAGGCATATCGTCAGTGTAATTGTCATAGGGTGCCCTGAACCCAGTTATTTGAACTCCTAGTTTTCTGAAAACCTGAAGACTTAGTAGCAAGTCTGTCTGTCTTGCTTGAGCGCTTATTGTAGGATATCTTATATGGTTATACCCATGGCTTGCTACCTCATGGCCTTCCTCTTCGATTTGTTTGATTAGATCTGGATTCATTTTTGCTATTGCAGCAACTGTGGGAAAAGCAAAACGTGCATTGAATTCATCCAGAACGCTAAACATGTTGTTCAGAATTGTATTGAAAGAGGTCCGGTGGAGCTTAAGCATACGATAAAACTGCCTTGGGGCTTGTAATCCCCATTTCTTACCAAGTTGTCCAATATAGCTCGAATCTGACAATATTTCCACCGTTGTTAAGTTGCATTTTAGCTTGGAGGAGTCTTTCAAAAGGATTACGACAAGAAGCTTCTTGTTGTAATTTATGGTAACACTTATGCGAGAACAATAAGAACTATCGCTAAGGTGAGTCTATGAAACTCAGTCATATAGGTATCATCGTGAAGGATATCGAAGAGGGTATTAGGAATCACGAAGCGCTCTTTGGATACAAGCAGCTTAGCCCAATCGTGGATGATCATACTCAGAAAGTCCGAGTTGTCTTATTGGGTCACTCAGAGGACGCTCCTGTTAAGATTGAATTGATATCTCCTCTCACTGACGACTCCCCTGTTTCAGACCTGCTTAGGAAACGACAGGCACTGTATCATTTATGCTATTCAGTGCCAGATATTGAGGACGCAAAATCGAAAGCACGCCAGAGTGGCGCTACTGTAATTGCAAAACCAGTTGAGGCATCACTCTTTAACAACCGAAAGATCTGTTTTCTATTCACTAAGGATCATTATGTGATTGAACTTGTTGAAGATGAACATTGATCTTCTCTTTATTTTTGAGCAACGAATACCTTCGAGAAGAGATCGAAAAGGGGTTCAACGTATGTGGTGTTAATATCCGAATAGATATAATTACACATTTCAATGAACCGAGTTGCGCGCTCGTCAGCAAACTCGTCAATCCCTATGATTTTCCTCGCTCTCTTTGTAATGTCCTTCACTAGTCCTTTTGCGCTCTTGTCTTCTTCAAAGATGTCTGTTGTATCTTGTTCAATTCTTTTTAACTGGCTCTTGACACGAATGTCCGAAACATCATCAGCCCCAAAGCTCTTCACCACATCCATGAGAACATCTAGAATACCATTATGTAGACCAGCGACCAGAGCTTCAATTTCATATGCAGTGAACCGAACCGTAGTACTCTCCCCACTAAGTTGCCATTTCAGGTCACTGCTCCTACTAACTGTTATTTGCCTTTGACCCACACTAATGATTTCATCGAAGAATCTTGATTCAATACTGCTCTTGATTGAAGTCTTTAGAATGGCGGCTTCGGGAAGTCTTAGCTGTATTGAGTTTCCTCCATTTGTGACAACAAGACACATCCCATCAGAAGGTGTTATCTTCTTGACATAATCGGAGGGTGGTGCAACCTCAACTGGTGGTAGATGTTTCAAACGTTCAGCTAATTGTCGAATTTCAGGTTCAGTACAAATGTAGGTTTGCCGGTCTCCTGAAATCGAAATCGTTCCATCATCAGCTCGTTCAAATGTGATTTTGTTTCCTCCACCGACATCTGTGGTCTTCAGATATTCCTGTTTATAGCTGCGTGCAGTCTGTGCAAGTTTATCCAAAGCTGCGGCAACCATATGGGCTTCTCCATAACCCAATGTGATTTCTGCAGTCCCCTCGGTTCCGCGGCCCAAACCAAGGGCACCATCTTTCCGTATCTTTATGTACACGACCGTCCACCATTTGAAACTAGGTTTTGCTTGCTGAAAACTATTGTGGCGATTTCGGTCCACAACAGAATGGTCATTAGAAGTCTAATTGATGAGGTCACCTGGTGCTATGACAGAAGAATCAACTCCTGAAAACATTATAGATGTCCCTGAAGCTAATCATGAAGTAATGGTCTGCCCCTTTACGAAAGGTAGGTGGAAGAAGGCTAGTGATGCTCTTATGTTTTTCATGATTTTTATAGCGCCAATTCTATTTCTGGTGTCTCTAATCATAACTAACCTGAACTAATCAGCTAAGAAGTCGTGTGCAGAAGGCGTTTTACCTTCTGCAGTTATTGATACTAAATTGAGTCTTTGACATCAAAAGCGAGAGTACCTGCTTCCTTTGTCTTGAGTGAAATATCTATTGTATGCTCGCCTTCAGGAAGAGCATCTCCCGTGATGTGTATCTCTATTTCCACACCTACTTTGATTGGGAATGAGTTTTCCTCACTAATTTCAGATCCTTTGACTTCTCCATCTATTGATCTGATAATTGTTGAGTCAAGCGGGTACTCATTACCGTTCACCTTGATTGGTGCTACTGCAGTAGTAGTTCCTGGTGATAATGAATTTTTGAGTTTAAAGGAGAAACCATCCTCGACATTCTCGAGGCTTCCTTTGATGTATAGCTTCCTTAGGAGGAAAGCTGGGATTTGCATTTGTATTATAGCCTCCAACTATTTCTGTTTACGCCAACACTTTAAGCCAGCTTTTATAATTTCCGAAGTCACCTCGCACTAAATTTCTGTGTGTTTTCTCTACTTAAAACACTGCGGCCTTTCTAACAAAAGTAATAAGCCCTCAAGCATCGGCTGTAATTGAAACACCACCTTCAAGGAGAGATATGGTCGCTGTTCGACTTCTTCAGTATATTCGATAATTTTTTCGGATCATTCACGTTATTGTTTACTTTCATCATGGTTTTTGTCATCGTTATAGTGATTGTTGTTGTTGTCTTTGCATGCAAAGCAGGTTCGGGCATTGCATCAAGTGTGGCACGCGGTTTTAAAATCGAAGCCCCGTCATTTGTCATTCCTGAGAGGTATCGAGGTGAAAGGCGTTCTGACGGGTCTGAAATACGAACTGTACGGCTCCCGGATCGGTGCCCTTCATGTGGAGCTGCAACAAGCCATGAAGGTATTGACTGGACAGGCCCTCTCGAGGCAAAGTGCAACTACTGTGGTGGAACTCTGAAGGCAACATTTGAACGAGTTTAGAAAAATCCACTCCACCACCAATCAGACACATGTTTATCATTTTTAATGATAGATAATGATGAGGACATCAGAGTGTAATATATATCCAAATATGAGGAAGCTTTTTCACTTGCCTGTCACGTCACATTAATCGAACCAGCGCCGCCGACTCGTACGAGGATAACCCAATGGTCAATGCACTCGAAATGCAAGAGGATGGTACATCACTCTCTGTAGATATCAATAGAGAGAGCTTGTTACCAGATCGAGTCTTTTGCATTGTAGATGACACAAACAAGAATGTGTACATCTGGTTGGGAAAAGAAGCTAATGTTCGAAAGCGATTCGTTGGAGCGCAAACAGCAAGTAAAATACGTGGAGAATTAAGTACTGGTTTTAGGGTTCGTTCATTGGACCAAGGAGACGAGACCGCGGATTTTTTCAACTCATTGACGCGTGATTGACACAATACTAGGTCTCTAGTCACAGCCACAAGATTCTATAGAGCATCAGATATCAGACGTTAGAGGTCGCAACTTTGAGAGGACTAATGAAGACCGCCCGTGGTGTTGGAAATTTAGAGCTTTGGGAACTTGAAGTTCCAAAACCCAAAAGAGATGAGGTCTTGATTGAGGTGGCAGCAGCTGGTCTATGTGGCACTGATATTCATATTAAACATGACCAAGCATTCTACACTCCTCCTGTCGTTCTGGGCCATGAATATTCAGGGACTGTCATTGAAGTTGGGTCAGATGTGACATCTGTGAATGTTGGAGCTCCAGTAGTATCTCCTGCAACAGCATACTGTGGCAAATGCTATCAATGTAAAACTGGTCACATGAATCGGTGTACTGCTGAAGACAAAAGAATCCTTGGCACATCACGGGCAAATGGTGCATTCGCAAAATACCTTGTTGTACCAGATTATATTGTTCATCAAGTCCCTAAAGGAGTATCCATGGAAGAAGCTGCACTGGCTGAACCATTGGCTTGTGTGGTTCATTCTGTGATTGATACAACTCCAATTTGCCCAGGTGATGTTGTCGTTGTTCAGGGTCCCGGTACTATGGGTCTTATGGCAACTCAGGTGGCAAAGGCAATGGGTGCCGGAAAAGTAATAGTAACTGGTATGACCAGTGACCAATGGCGCTTTGATATAGCAAAGAGAATTGGCGCAGATATGACAATTGATGTTCAGGGACAAGAAGACCCAATTGATATAATTAAAGCTGAAACTGATGGTCGTGGAGCTGATGCTGTCATCGAAGCATCTGGCGCTTGCATAGCTTGTACACAAGCCCTAGACTTCGTGAAGGTTGCTGGACATGTAACACTCCTAGGTGTACGTGGGCGTCCAGCTACTATAGATCTGGATCCTATTGTCATAAAGGAACTCACAATGTCAGGAACTTGGGGCACTCTTCCTGCTACATGGGTCACTACACTTCGATTGATGTCGTCTCGAAAAGTGGATGTATCGCCGCTTATCACACATAGAATCTCACTCTCAGAATGGCAGGACGGCTTTGAGCTAATGGAAAGCCAAAAAGCAATCAAGGTCCTCTTCACAAAGTTTGAGTGAAGATGGAAGGTGTGTAAATGTATCTAACAAAGGATTCTAACCCTGAAGAATACGAGGTCTATGATGCTTCTGGAGTGAAAGGTGTCCGACGAAAGCAATTTCTCAACTCTGAAAACTCATCAAAGAAATTCGCGATGCGTGCTTACCTTATTGAGCCCAGAGGTCACACAGCTTATGATGTCCATTCGCATGAACATGGAGTTTACATACTAAGTGGAAAAGTAACTGTTAAGATAGGAGCTAAGGAACTACTTCTATGTCCCGGGGATGTCCTTCATATCAGTGGGAATGAACCTCACCAGTTCTTCAACAATCACTCGGAACCTGTGAAATTCCTGTGTGTTCGAGATTTCACTTCTTCTCCCTAGGTGCCCAAACATCAAGACAGTCTTGCACAGTAGCTACGTGTGATGCCGCTGGTCCTCCACCCATGACTATTGCAACCGAACACGCTTCCATAATCTCATCTCTCGTCGCCCCAAGTGTTAATGCCTGCTTAGTATGATACACCATACACTCTTCACAAGGCGCGAGTACGGAAGCCACAATGCAGATTATCTCTTTGAACTTGGCTGAAAGGGCACCATCTTTATGAACTGCCTTCTGGAGGTCTGTGAATGCATTTCTTGTATCAGGAATATCTCGGTTAAGTGCACCAAAGTGTTTCATGAAACTTTTCAGCGTCTTTTCTACATCTTCTGTCATTGAACTATCCTCAAATTCATTATGCTGGTTTTCCCAGATTCCACTCGGACTCGGAATAGCGGCTTTGATATAAAGCCTGTGCAGTGTCCTTCTCTTCTTTCGAATAAGCTCCTCTTTCGATTGACCGTCCAGAAACTTTCTCAAGACTCTCTGTTATTACATTTTTAATCGTGCCATCTGAGGGGCATTCCCTAACATGGTCTGCTATATTGGTCACATCATCGCGTTTACTCTTCATGCATCGGACTCTAGTCCGATCACGTAGAAATACTGACTGTCCTGAGGGTGGTGAAAGACTCTGTCGAAGCATCAGAAGATTTGCATTGATTAACAGAGTACCATGCAGAAAAGCAACCCCTCTCTTGAGCCAACCAGCTGTTCCTGTGATTTTCAGGTCATTTATTCTGATACATGAATGGCTAGGGTCATATTTTGTTGGAACGCCAACTGATTGAAGAGCGCTCGAGATAGCACCAATGAATAACTCATAGATTTCATTCAATTTCTTTGGTACATAATCTTCACTTCGATTTGCACAGATTGAGAAGTTAAGGTTCCCGAGGTCGTGATACACAGCTCCCCCTCCTGTGAATCTTCGAGCAATCGAAATCTCATTATCTAAGCAATAAGAAAGATTCACCTCTTTGTGAACACATTGAAATCTACCAATAACCACTGCTTTGTCAGAACGCCAGAACCGAATTGTACTTTGTTTATCCTCTTGACTCGCGGCTACTCTAGCTATTGCTTCATCAAATGCGAGGTTCCAATAGACATTTGTATTATCCTCAGTAATTAGCCGCCATTCCATGAGCATATCACTCAATTCTATTATGTCATCTGTTTCATGTATATGTCACTGATTAGCTTGTTGCATGAGCAAAATAAATTGGTTAGCCGGTGGTCAAAGAAGGTTGCTCACCACCGGCGGGAGGCCTCAGAGCAACATTTGAGGCTTGGAGCAGATGTCGTATTCGAGGCTGACACGATTAACGCGTGTCAGTAATCCATCTGCTCTGTAGAATATAAGGTCACCAACTTTCTAACTGACGAAAATACATCATAAAACTATGATAGTATGTTACCACACTCATGGCAGGTCAGGGACCCAGGGCGGAGCTGAGTACCACAATACGGGCAGATTCTTCCCTTTGGAGGTGACTCGATATATGGTTCTGAATATGATTGTTGTGCGCCAAGTACGAATCTGCCTGATGTTCTAATATTTCGAAGACCAATTTGATCAGCATAGAACTCAGTATAACCACAATCTGCGCAAGTGAAGGACTCCAATGTTGCGGTAGATAATCCTGGTAGGTCAATCCTGACATAATGTTGGCCTGCCACCTTATGAGGTCCTGCTATCCTGTTGCTTCCGCACTTTGGACAAGTACTAGTATGAATCATCCCAATTTCAAGTGATACTCCAATTTGAAGACTGATAATGCTTTGGCATTACGCTAGTTATTACTGGTCTTCAATAGATAATATCCATTGAGAATCGTCAATAGAATACCAATGCCTATGGGTATAAACAAGCCACTCCATACTGAAAATCCAGTCCAAAATGCAAGACTTATGAAAAGACTACTTGACACCTCGATTGGGATTTCTTGTTGCACATCATTGATTCTTTGTATTGTCTGATGAAGGATTAATGATGCAATGAATGCGGTAAGAAACCATCCTGTATAATTGGTTAATGGAATGCCATAATAAGGACCGGGAGTCAACCAGACCCAAATGCTCAGTACTACCGCAGCAGGATCTAGTACCATATCAACAAGAACCAAGATTATTGCACTCAATACTAATTGCAGCTTCCAATCCGGAATTAATTTTGCAGAGATTGACAGACTACCAAATATCAGAGGTGCGAAAGCAAATGCTACACTCCATGGAACTAGTCCAAAAATCTTGACACCCATCCAGTCACTATAATAGAATTCACCATATGGCAGCCCTGTGGTGATTCCAATTGCTTCTACAATTATTGGAAAGATACCAAAGAAAACAATCAAGATGACTCCCCATCTAAAACCA
This sequence comes from Candidatus Thorarchaeota archaeon, assembly GCA_016840855.1. Classification (GTDB taxonomy): domain Archaea; phylum Asgardarchaeota; class Thorarchaeia; order Thorarchaeales; family Thorarchaeaceae; genus SMTZ1-45. Next base: position 10,170 of record JAEORO010000057.1, read on the forward strand.
ATCCAGCGGATAAGAAAATAGTACGAGGGAAGTGAAAGAATCACGATGAAAAGCGCAGAAACCCATGTCACAGATTCCCCAATTGGTACATTTGCCACCAACCAACTAGCCAGAAAGAAAGCTATAGCACATATGATGAGTATCAGTTTAAGTGGCTCAATACCTGATTTTGATGACATTACTGACTCTCTCCATTCATAAAAGCACGATTGGCAGTCCTATACTAAAGAATAGTACAAGTCCGAAAAATCCTGTGTAGTAAGGGAAGTACCAGTAAGTTCGACTGATGTCCGCCTCAGGTCTGATAAGGAGATAAAGAGGTATCCCTGGGTAGACTATCATGAGTAGATTCCACGGGTAATTCCAGGGATACAAAACTATCAGTATGAATGCAAAAAGAAACCAAAATGCCAGACATAAGATTAGTGAGATCTTCTTTCCAGCAATAACTGCAGTAGTCTTGATGTTGGCCATCCTATCTGCATCAATATCTGGAATTGCTGAGAAAAGCTGCATTGCAGATGTCCACATGAAAGCAGCAAAAACCGGTAGGATTGGTGGAACCACTCCTGTTAACTGGTAGTATGAGAGAAGAGCTGGTATCACATACAAGAAATTAGAAGAAAAATCAAGAATGGGTACTGCTTTGAACCTGAGGGGTTTTACACTATAGAAGAAGGACAGCAACATCCATGATGTAAAGAATGTAACCGCAACCAAATCTGACAACTGGAATAGAATAAGAACGACTCCATATATGAATGATAATCTAACTAACAGATACAGGTTTCTCCTGTCTTTTTCAGCAGCCCGATACTCCTTCTCATCTTTCTTCGGATTGAACATGTCTGTGTCTTTATCAGAGATGTCGTTTACACCGTAGAGAAAAATATTCGCTGGTATCATAAAATAAAACAGATGAACTAGAAACCAAGGATCTAGTAATTGAAATAAATTATAGCTCCCTGCGCTCATTCCAATTATGTAGCCAATAAGATAAGTTCCACCCAGATAAAGCCAGAATCTAACTCTTGACACCTTGAAAGCGAGATATAGAATATTCGTCATATCACAGCCTCCCCTAGATTCTCACACTCTTAGTCATTAGTTTCGTATTCCTTGTTGATGAGATTTGTGACTATCTCTGATGCAATGAGGACCATTGGAACACCAATTCCTGGATGAGTGTATTGTCCTGTATAGAACAGATTCTTCACTTTCTTGCTTCTGTGTCTTGGTCTGAAGAACGCAGACTGACTAAATGTATGAGTTAAACCTACAGCTGTTCCTTTGTACGCATTATAGTCCTGTGAAAAATCATTCAGCGAGAAGATTCTCTTTACTACAATTGAATCCTGTATGCTTGTTTCAGTCACTTTCTCCATATGCTTGATTATCTTGTCAAAATAAGCCTCACGAATCTCGGGAGTGTCCTCTATACCCGGTGAAATTGGTATCGTGACGAATATGTTCTCACCATCGGGTGGTGCTACAGTATCATCCATCTTTGATGGACAACACAGATAGTACGCAGGCTCATCTGGCCATGAGGGCTCTTCAAAAATCTGTTCAAAATGCCTGACCCAATCGTAATCCAAGATTACATTGTGGTGTGTAAGACTCTGAATCTTCTTGTTCAATCCAAGATACAGGACAAAGGCTGAAGGAGCAATCGTTTTTTTCTCCCAGTAGCTCCTCGGGTATGTTTGGAACTCCATGTCAAGAAGGTCCATTTCGGAGTGAGGATAATCTGCGTTACTCACAACAATGTCAGCTTCAAACTCACCCTCAGTTGTGATGACTTTTGTGACCTTCTTGTTTTCAACCACAATCTTGGTCACTTCAGTTTCAAATCGAATGTCAGCTCCATACTCGACTGCTAACTTTTTTGTTGCTTCAACAATCTTCCCAAGTCCACCATAAGGATACCACACTCCAAGGTTGAAATCAATATGAGATATCATAGAATAGAGTGCTGGTGTATTCTTTGGGTTACCTCCTAGAAAGACTATCGAATACTGGAGTATCTTCTTTGCTCTCTCTGTCGAAAAGTACTTGCTAATCAGCTTCTCCATATTAGAAAGAATACTCAATTTCCATCCTGCAGCCATTAGTTTAGGACTGAACATTGCCCGTATTCCAGCCAAATCTTGGTACATTAGACCTTTCAAGAGATATTCGTACTTGGTCTGAGCTTGTTTGAGGTATTCCTCAAGCTTCCTTGCTCCATCCTCCTCAAGTTTCTCAAATAGGACTTTATTTTCCTCCAAGTTGGCTGAAATATCAATCACATCATCTGAGAAAAAGATCCTATATGATGGGTTTAATCGTATCAGTTTATAGAAATCTTCTACTTTCCTCCCAAAAATCTCAAAGAAATGTTCGAATATCTCAGGCATCAAATACCATGAGGGTCCCATATCAAACACAAACCCATCTTTCTCCCACACCCGTGCTCTACCTCCCGGCATTGTAGTTTTTTCTAGCACAGTCACCTTGTGACCCGATTTGGCAAGCAGAGCTGCAGCAGCTAATCCTCCAACACCTGCACCTATCACTATGATTTTCATGTTCTACACCAGCTCTCAGGAACGATATTTTGTGGATTTCACGAAATGTCTTTTTTTTCCTATCGTAATAATTTTAAAGGATATCTATTGAAACAACCAAAAAAAAACGCATGACTCGAAAGCGAAGTTGGAGAGGATTGATAAGATTGTTCTTTAAAAGCGAATTCACAGAAACGTACGCTACATGTGAATATGATTCTCACTTGTCTGTTCTTCCTTCAAATGTCATCCCGCAGTTGGATCCTACTGCTCTCGACCTAGAAGCTAGTTATAATTGTTGCATGAGTCTGTTCAAAGTCCATGCGCGATCATTTTACTTCGCATCAAGATACCTCGACGAGAACGATCGACAGTCTTTTGCTGCTTTGTATGCATTCTGCAGATTGGCTGATGATTTTGCTGACGAAATAGATATTCCTGCAGAAAAAATAGAGGAAGAGCTCGATGCTCTCAAAGATATCGTGAAACGAATGAATGAAGGAGAAATTTTTGATCATCCTGTTTTACGTGCCTTTGGAGATACAATGGGGAAATACAAAATTCCCCTCAAATACTTGAACGAGCTCATTGAAGGAGTTCGGATGGATATCAATCTGAAAGAAATCAAAACCATTCAAGAGCTTGAAAAGTACTGTTACCAAGTAGCCTCAACAGTTGGTGTCATGTTATGTTACATAATGGGCGCAACTGATACCAAAACCATTGAACGGGCAATCGATTTGGGCCAGGCTCTCCAACTCACAAATATCCTCCGTGATATCGATGAAGATTTCAAAAATGGTCGGATATACATCCCTCTCGAAACAAGACGACAATTTAGAGTGACGAGAGATGATTTTGCAGAGGAAGAGGTAAGTCCGAATTTCAGATGGTTAATTAAACACATGATAGCACTAGCAAACTCGTATTATGCCAAAGCTGAAATTGGCATACAGGACTTACCACCAGCGGCTGCGTTCACAGTCAAAGTCGCAAGTAGAGTCTATGCAGAGATTTTGAATGAAATTAAAAAGATGGATTATCAAGTCTTCAAGCAGAGAGCAATAGTGCCAAAATGGAAGAAACTCTGGATTGCCTATAAACTTCGGAGAGAGTACTATAGAGAAAAGAAAGTGTACGAAGCATCTAACGATAGGAAGACAGTTGAAAAATCCGTTATTACATAGCAATCTGATTCAGGAGGTAGCAAATTGAGTGAACACGATGAAAAACAGGTAATAGTAATTGGCGGTGGTCTAGGAGGTTTAGCAGCGGCCATCCGAATGCAGAGCGCAGGGCATTCGGTCATTCTCCTCGAGAAACGTAAACAATTGGGTGGACGTGCTGGTGTGTTTACTGAGAAGGGATATACATTCGATACTGGCCCAACAATAATCACACCTCCATTTCTAATCAATGAACTCTTTGAATTTGCTGGGAAGGATGTGGCTAACTATGTTGAGCTTGTAAGGGTGTCCCCCAAATATCGCCTCTATTTCTCAGATGGAACTTCCATGGACTATGGCAGCTATAATGATAATATTGGACAAATCGAGAAATTCAACCAGGAAGATGTCAAGGGATATGAAAAGTTTCTCAAAGCCATCAAACCAATCTATGAGCTAGGGTTTGAGAAGCTTGGTTCAATGCCTTTCGAAACAATTTGGAGTATGGCTAAGTTGGCTCCTGCGGGTATCCGTTACAGGGCATATCGAAGTGTCTATGGGATGGTTTCTGCATATTTGAAGGACCACCGTTTACGAATAGCATTGTCATTCAATCCGCTTTTCATAGGTGGGAACCCATTCACAGCAACTTCAATCTATACATTGATTACCTATATCGAGGAAAAGCATGGAGTCTGGTGGGCACGAGGAGGAACCCACAAATTAGTTGAAGCTATGGAGCGTTTGTTCGTTGAGCTGGGTGGAGAGTACCATCTAGACTCGGAAGTCGATCAAATTGCTGTGTCGGATTCTAATAGGGTAAAAAGTGTTTCAACTGTTGATGATAGGTCCTATGATGCAAACATCGTGATATCAAATGCAGATGTTGCAAACACGTACATGAAGCTCGTTGATAAGAAAGTTTTCAGAAAGAAAAATGGAGATGGTCTCTACAGGAGAGCAAAATACTCGATGAGTCTATTCATGACATATTTTGGAGTAGAAAAGCAGTACCCAGATATGGCTCATCATAGTATTGTCTTTGGGCCCAGATACAAGGAACTACTTGATGACATTTTCAAGAAGAAAGTTGTACCTGATGACTTCTCAACATACTTACATATCCCGACAAGGACTGACCCTGAACTGGCCCCACCTGGTTGTGAAACAATGTATGCATGTACACCTGTGGCTAACCTTGATTCTGGCACTGACTGGGAATCAAAGAAAGAGGAATTCAGTAATCATATCTTGAACACTTTGGACAAGAGGGTGCTACCTGGACTTGTTGACAATTTGGCCGTAAAGAAAACATTCACTCCGGCAGACTATGAAACCAAACTAAATTCATACAAAGGAGCAGGATTCCAACTGCAACCGATATTGATGCAATCTGGATTCTTCAGGCCTCATAACCGGTCTCAGGATGTAAAAGGTCTTTATCTAGTTGGGGCTGGAACTCACCCTGGAGCAGGAGTTCCTAGTGTGATAATGAGCGCAGATTTGACTACTCAGATGATTTTCGATGATATTGAGAAAGGAGTTCTCTAAAAGGGAAGAACTGTAAAAGTGGTCTATATTGAGCTGAAAAGAAACACTAGATTTTCATCATGAATGGATTTTCAAGGGTTTCCTTCAGGGCGGCAAGAAATTGTCCTGCTGGTGCACCATCTAACACTCTATGATCCACAGCGCAGCTAGCCATCATCATTGATCTAATCACGATCTTGTCATCAATTACAACCGGTTTCTTATTGATTTGTCCGAGAGCTAGGATTGCAGTTTCTGGAGGGTTGATTACCGGAATGAAAAGATCGACATTGAATGGTCCAAGGTTCGATACAGTGAAGGTGCTTCCTGAGAGTTCTTCAGGTTTCAGTTCATTTGTCTTTGCCCGTTTCCCAAAGTCCTTAGTTTCCAAAGCGATTTCGGTGATTGATTTTCTGTTTGCCCCTTTAATGGTTGGTACAATAAGGCCATCGTCAGTCGCCATAGCAACACCGATGTTCACCTCATCGAACATGACCAAATCATTTCCCATAAGGGTCGCGTTGAATTTCGGAAATCGGTCGAGCGTGTCTGCCACGGCCTTAACGATGATATCATTGAATGAAACTCTAATCCCGTACTTCTTCTCAACTTGCTCATTAATTTCAGTACGCAGCTCCACAACTTCCGTCATGTCAATCTCAGTAATCATAGTTATATGTGGGTTCTGAGCGCTCTGAGTCATCCTTCGTGCAATAGTTCTCCGCAAGGGTGCTAATGGTGCTACCTGCTTCACTTTGCGTTCATCAGAAACTGCAACTTGAGGTACAGTTTCTGCTGCAAGGACATCTTTTTCGACAATTCTTCCTTCAGGACCAGTACCAACAATAAACGAGAGGTCGACTCCCATCTCTTTTGCTTTCTTTTTGGCTCGTGGTGAGGCTTTGATTTTTCCTCCTGGTAGTCGAGTTTCAACGCTTGGTACAGTGGTTCTAGCTGCAACCTTTGTTGCAGGGATTGAAACACTGGGAGTGATGGTTGCAGCAGCAGTAGTAGTGACAGCATCTTTGTTGAGCTTTATTGGCATCGCATCAGGCACTTTCTCGCCTTTCTCACCTATGTAAGCAATCGGCTCACTGATTGGAATCTCATCATCCACCTCACATAGAATTTTGAGTAACACCCCATCAGCTGGTGCTTCCAATTCGAATTCATTCTTTTCACCAAAGATCTCAACGATTGGTTCACCCTGTTTTACAATGTCCCCCTCTTTTTTCAGCCATTTGAGTATCACACCGTATTCCATGGCTACACTCATTCGTTGCATGATCATGGTTGTTACCATCGACTTCACCTACACAATATCCCTAATCGCTTGGGCGATTCTCTTGTTATTGGGAATGAAATAATCTTCAAGCGGTGGACTAAATGGAACCGGTGTATCTGGTGCATTGACCCTCTTTATTGGTGCATCCAGCCAGTCAAATGCATCCTCTTGAACAATCGCCGCGACTTCTGCTGTAGATGCTCCTGTCTTGGTCTCTTCAGTTACAAGTACAAGCCGTCCGGTCTTTTTCACTGAATCAGTCAAGGTCTTGACATCTAGAGGAGCAAGAGTCCTAGGATCGATTACTTCTACACTGATACCCTCTTTCTCAAGCTCATCAGCCACCTCAATGGCTCTGTGAAGCATAAAGAAAGTTCCCCATACTGTAACATCCGCCCCTTCTCTTCTGATTCTTGCCTGTCCGAATGGGATCGTATAGTCCTCATCCGGCACTTCTTCTTTCTTATCATAGACAAGCTTATGCTCAAAGAACATGACTGGGTCAGGATCTCTTATGGCCGTCTTGATGAGACCTTTCACATCATAAGCAAATGCTGGGACTGCGATCTTAAGGCCTGGCGTGTGCATGAACCAAGACTCAAGGCTCTGCGAGTGGTGTGATGCAATGTTCTTACCACCTCCGAACACGCTTCGAAGTACCAATGGTACTGAAGTCTGTCCACCAAACATGTATCGCATCTTGGCTGCTTGATTGCAGACTTGATCCATAGCGAGTGTGATGAGGTCCCCAAACATGATTTCAGCTACAGGAATCAGTCCTGTGATGGCTGCTCCCACAGCAGCGCCTGCAATAGTGTTCTCTGATATGGGTGTGTCTCGGACTCTATCTTCACCAAACTCCTCAGCTAATCCCTTTGTTACCTTGAAAGCTCCGCCCCATCGAAGCCCAACATCTTCCCCCATAATGAACACACGTTCATCGCGTAGCATCTCCTCACGAAGTCCAGCTTTTAGAGCATCTCTGTATGTCATCTCTGGCATTTAGAACACCTCCGCATAGACATCGTCTAGAGTTTCCTCTGGCTTGGGATAATCAGAGTTTTTCGCAAACTCAGCCGCTTTTTCAACATCCTTTGAAATTTTGGCTTCAATCTTTTCAGCTTCTTTCTCAGTCAATGCTCCCTGTTCCATAGCAATCTCTCTAATAATACGAACAGCATCCCGTTCCTCACTGAGCCAGTACTTAGCCTCATCCTCTGGTCTGTACTTTGCAGCATCGAATCGTGAGTGTCCCTTCATCCTATATGTCTGACATTCGATAAGTGTAGGACCTCCTCCTTCTCTAGCTCTTTTCACTGCTTCAACAGCAGCCTCATACACTGCAAGCGCGTTGTTACCATCCACAACAACATTCGGGATGCAATAACCATCAGCTCTCTGCGCGATTGTTGCACTCGGACACATCATCTTGATGGGTGTTCCCATAGCATACAAGTTATTCTCAACAACCCAAATCAGCGGAAGTTTCCATATGGCTGACATGTTGAGAGATTCGCCAAATGTGCCATTGTTGGATGCTCCATCTCCGAAGAAACAAGCTACGACATCATCTGTATCTCTCATTTGACATGACAAAGCTGCACCAACTGCAATTGGGAGGCCTGATGCAACTACTCCTGTAGCTCCAAGCACTCCTACATCAAATTGAGTGATATGCATGGAACCTCCCTTTCCCTTACATGAGCCAGTGGCTTTCCCAAGCAGCTCTGCAAGAGCAGCGTTCATGTCCGCTCCCTTGGCTATAACATGTCCATGCCCTCTATGAGTACTCTGTATCCAGTCAGTCTTCTTGAGTGCTGTCGTCACTCCAGCTGCTACAGCTTCTTGGCCTAGGTAAAGATGTAAGGTTCCAGGTACAATATTTTCTCCAAAAAGATCCCAGACCTTTTCTTCAAATCTACGAACTTTCAGTGTACTAGTATAGAGTTCTTTCAAAGTCTTCTTATCAACAGTCATAATACTAATCAACTACCTTGTTTTGACAGAGAGCACTCTTGGCGCCCTCCCTGTAACTTGTCTGATAAAGCCTTCGAAGTGGTAGATGTAATATGCAGATATGACAAAAAGGTGTTAAATTTCACCTCAATTCTTTGCACTTTCAATAAAATCATGGTGTATTTGAATACACATTAATGTAAATAATCGGGTTGTACACGCAAGAGTTGTAGGGATGTGGAGCAAAAAATAGTTGCGCTATGGATGACAATCTGAATGGATTGAAAACACTCCTCGTCCCTACTTCATCTTGTTTTTAAGGGAGGGTGTTTCCCCAAGGATTCTTATTGCTGTTTGAATTGCCAATTAGTACAATTCCGGAGATGTCATGGATGAGTCATGTAGGAGTCGAAGCTACACTAACTTCAGGTCGAACTCTAAAACAAGGTCGCGCTATGGAGCTAGGGAAACTTGGTCCAGAATATCTCAAAGAAGTATCTTTCTGCGAGATGGACAAGATCACTCTTGACGCTCTAGGATTGGAAGAAGGAGATCCTGTCCGCATTGAAACACTCCATGGTAGTGTCGTAGTGTCATGTAAGCTAGATAGAAGGGCTGAACCTGGTGTAGTATTCATACCATGCGGACCCTACGCAAATGCTGTGGTCGGACCTGATACAGAGAGCACAGGAATGCCTGATTTCAAGGGAGTTTCTGCAAAACTCTTTGCAGCAAAGGGTGAGAAAGTGCTTGATGTGAAGAGTCTCTTGAAACAAATGCTGGAGGGTGCATAATGACTGAGACTGGCGGAATCAAAGAACATATTGTATGCCCGTTCTGTGGCTGCCTTTGTGATGATATTGCACTTACTGTAGCTGGAAATAAGATTACTGAAAATAAGAATGGTTGTTCAATCAGTCAAGCGAAGTTTCTGAATCATCACGATGACCGACTTGAAATGGAACAATCTCTAGAAGATTTGGTCAAGAAAGCAGCAGAAATACTTGTGAATTCAAAGCGTCTACTAGTGTATGGTTTAAGTTCAACAGAAAACGACGCTCATAGAGAAGCTTACAAGATTGCTGAAGAAGTAGGTGGCGTAGTTGATAATACCTCCTCAGTGTGTCATGGACCTACTGTATTGGGATCGCAAGAATCTGGTGAAGCAATAGCAGCTCTTGCTGAAGTCCGTCATCGAGCAGATCTTGTTCTTTATTGGGGCTCTAATCCCCAGTTTGCCCATCCAAGACATATGAGCCGCTATACCAGAGCAGATGGACTATATATTAAGGATGGCAAGAAAGATCGTAAGATATGGGTATTTGATGTTCGAAAAACTATCAGTGCAGGAGTCGCTGACAGATTCATCAAAATTAATCCTGGCTCTGATTTGGAGGTCATTTCTGCCCTCCGTGCACTTGCACGGGGTAAAATCCTCGACGTTGCAGAGGTTGGTGGGGTTTCAGTTAGCGAACTCTCAGAACTCGTTGAAATAATGAAGGCTACGAAGTATGGTGTCCTCTTCTTTGGCCTTGGTCTAACACAGTCCAAAGGCCGGCACAGAAACATCGATGCAGCAATTAGACTGATTCAGGACCTTAATCATTACACAAAATGGAGCATGATGCCGATGCGAGGACACTACAACGTGGCTGGTGCAAATAAGACCTCAACTTGGCAGACTGGCTATCCCTATGCTGTAGATTACGCTCGTGGCTATCCTCGATACCAACCAGGCGAATATACTGCAGTTGACATGCTAGTGAGAGGTGAGCCAGACGCAGTTCTCAATATAGCAGCAGATCCTGCTGCCCATTTTCCAAAAGAAGCTGTAAGACACCTGTCAAAGATTCCAGTCATCAATATTGATCCTAAACGGAATATGACTTCGCTTCTGGCAAAGGTCAATATACAGAGTGCAATTGCTGGAATCGAGTGTGATGGTGCAGCTACAAGAATGGATGGACTTCCATTATATCTCAAGAAGGTTGTCAACCCTCAACAAGGGGTACTTCCAGACAGGGATGTGTTGAGAATGATCTATGATGAAGTAAGGAGGCTGAAGAAATGAGTAAGCAGACGATTCTCACTAATGGCTGTATCTACGATCCAATGAATGGTATAGATGGTGAAATCAAAGATATTTGCATATCTGATGGAAAGATTGTAGAACGCGTTGATGGGTCTGCCAAGACTATTGACCTCAAAGGACGTCTAGTGATGGCTGGAGGGGTTGATATGCACTCACACATTGTTGGTAGTAAAGTGGGCGTTGGTCGGGCTATGTGTCCGGAAGATCATCGAAAAGACCCTGTTCCAAAGACAAGGTACACTCGCGCTGGTGTTGGTTATACGATGCCTAATTCCTATGTCATTGGGTATAGATATTCTGCTATGGGTTATACTACAGTAATTGAACCAGCACTTCCAGCACTGAAGGCTCTTGGGTCCTGGGAGGAAATGGAAGATCTGCACAATTTAGACTCTGGATTGCTGCCATTGTTTTGCAATAGTATGCTTACATTTCATTATGTGAAAGAAGGAGACCTTAGTGGACTTGCGGCATACCTTGCATGGATAATCCAAAAAGTGGGTGGATTAGGTTGCAAGGTTGTCAATCCCGGAGGAACATATGCATGGGCCCATGGTGTTGACCTTAGAGACCCTGATGGTGAGGTTCCAGGATGGGGCATAACGCCTCGTGAAATAACTCGAGGCCTCTGCAAAGCTGTTGAGGCATTGGGACTTCCTCACATGATGCACTTCCACCCGAACAATCTTGGTCGAGTAGGTAACATTGAAACAACGATCAGACAACTCGAGTCTATTCGTGATATCAAGGGTCATGGCGGTCGTAAACATATCTGTCACCTAACTCACATGTCCTTTGAAACACTCGGTAACGTTGAAGGTGCAGGGACCGAATGGAAAGACATTGCTTCAGGTGGTTTAGAGTTTGCTAAGTATTTCAATAAGAATAAACACTTTACAGCTGATATGGGGCAGATTACATTTGGACCAGCCACCACTATGACAGGTGACGGACCCTTCGAGTTTTATCTCTATCAACTTACTGGTGGAAAGTGGACTAACATTGCAGTGGATGTCGAACTCCCCGGTGGTGCTGGAATAGTTCCCTACACATATTCGCCAAAAGCTGCAGGAAACTCGGTTCAATGGGCAATTCCACTTGAGTTTGCGCTCAGTGTTGATGATGTTTGGCGTTGCATCATGAGTACCGACCATCCTAATGCAGGTCCCTTCACAAAATATCCACTCGTGATGTCTTGGTTGATGAGTAAGAAACAACGAGACAAATGGATGGAAGACATGCACAAATTTGCTCATGAGAGATCAATATTACCAACTATTGAGCGAGAGTGGACTCTTTACGAGCTTGCCATCTCTACTCGAGCTGCTCCAGCAAAGATACTAGGTATTGATTCAACAAAAGGCCACCTAGGAGTAGGTGCGGATGCTGACATCGCTGTATATGATGCTGATCCCGAAAAAGTCGACTTTGCCAAGGATCCAGATCGTATCATCAAGACCTTTTCAACTTCATATCTTACCTTTTTACGAGGCCAACAGGTATCCAAGAAAGGTGTTGTGAAAATGGCTGACGAGAGAAAGGTCTGGTCGTTTCATCCAGAACTGAATGAATCACTCTGGGAACGTATCAATAAAGAGCTTGAAGTTATGATGAATGACTGGTATTCTCATTCCTTCTACAATTATCCTGTTCCTGCTAGATATCGTTCACACCTAGAGCAGAAAGTTCATGTAGATTCAACAGCTGTACCTGCCTAGTGGTGGGTGCAGCATGGCTGCTAAGAATTCACTAGATGAGTTAGAATCTGGATACGAGGGAGTAGGCGAATACTACGACCTTTTTGCCGACAACTCAGACATCCCATTTTTTATCGAATACGCCAATAAAATGGGTTCTCCAATACTTGATTTAGCCGCTGGAACAGGTAGAGTGACCTTTGCACTTGCCAACGCAGGCTTTGAGGTCGTAGCTTTAGAGAAGTCCAAATCAATGCTGTCTGTTGCAAGAAGAAAGTTGGAACAATCCCCCATTGAAGTCGCCCTCCGTGTCAAGTTAATTGAAGGCAGTATGAAGAATTTTGCACTTAACAGAAAGTTTTCACTCATAATAGTTCCAAATTCTTTTAGTCATCTACTCACGAGTGACGACCAACTCTTGGCGCTTTGGTGTATAAAGAATCATCTCAAAGATGATGGCATTTTTATTCTTGACCTTTACTCAGGTGCTCATCAATACGAGCAAGCCACATTTGAAGACTCTCCACGAAAACTACCTGATGGCAGCATAGTTAGGCGAATAGGAGAGATCACATCAAATCTTGCCCAACAGCTAATGCGCGTAGACCTCTGCTACATCAGACAGGACGCTGAAGGGAAGGTGCTTGGAGAAACTAAGGTAGTTTCGGGAGCTGCTCTCATCTTTAATCGAGAGGTTGATCTTCTCATTCGAATCTCTGGTTTGAATGTTGAAGAAGAGTTTGGCGATTTTGAGAAACATCCATACACACATGACTCAGGACGTAGGATATTCATTCTTAGAAAATAGCTATAGAGAGAGGCTATAGCAAGAGCCTCCCTTAGATGTGAGATAAAGGTGAAAGCACGTCGATTGCTAACTGACTTGTTCAGGAGGTGGTAATTGATCTACTTTTCTGGGTTCTTCTCTGAATGTTACGCCATCCTCTGCTTCTAAGCTGTCTGTGAATAGGACTTCGCCTTCCACATATGCATCTCTCTCAATATAGATGGTCTTTCCATAAAGACTTCCAACACGCGCACGCTCTTCGATTCTGATATCATTACCGTAGAGTGAGTCTGTTCTTGCACGTTCACGGATTAGAATCTCATTTGACTCTACAAATCCTCTGACTTCAGACCTCTTACCAATCCGGAAGCCATCCGTGGCTCTGATATACTCTGCACGAATTTCGCCACCTACAATTATTCTGAAAGTGTCAATTCGACCTTCCGCTCGTACTGTACCGCCAACCTTAATTTTTCCATCACTCTTTAAGTTTCCACCAATTGCGGCTGTTCCACCCACATTGAGTCCTTCGGACACCTCTAGGTTTCCATCGGTCTTTACAGTTCCACCCACATCAATCAAACGACCAGTGGCATTACCCATGATTTTTACAGTTCCTCCTACATTGATCTCATCAAATGTGAAATCGCCCTCAGCTTTGAAGGTTCCACCTATGTCAACTGTGCTGACCTTGGATCCTGGACCAACTTTGGCTGCTCCACCAACATCAAGATCTTCAATCTCAATCGCATCTTCAGCTTTGAAGCTCCCACCAACTGAAACCTTCTTTATGAACCCTCTCACAGTCTTGCCTGAACCACCTGCATCGAATTCCTCAGCTTGGATTTTCCCATAGATGCCAACCGAACCGCCACCAGAGACCCTCTCAACATCAACATTTCCTTCAATTTTGACTGAAGCACCTCCAGTGAGTCTCTGTGCTTTAGCATCGCCAGTGACTTTAATTGATGCACCCGCTTTTGCTGAAACGCAATCAAGGTTTCCCTCAACCAAAAAAGAAGCTCCAACTTCAATGTCCCGTGCCTTGGCGTCACCATAAACAGCGAGACTGCCCCTTGGGATGCTAGCTGCTTTCTCAACTATTAGGTTTCCATTAACGGTTATCTGATCCCTACTCTTGGACTCAAGTCTGCCACACTGCAATGAACCATGTATTTCAAGTTCATCAACAATAAATAAAGTACCAGTAATTACTATTGATTCACCTTCTTCTGGTACAAGCGTTCTGCAATTTCGAATCTCAACATCGCCCTCAACATTTCCGAGTTCGACAGTATCTTGGTTTTTATATAATAATCTTTCAGCCATCTTGGCCTTCACCTTGTGTAATTCTAATTTATATCCCTCAAATTTAGTATATAAAGCACGGCCACAAATTAGGGTCACAATTTGTGACTATCTTCAGTACCTCCTTGCAGAGTACTCACATCCCTATGATGGGTTCAGGGATTGGTATACCTACAAGCCCTGCGAGTCGCTTATACAACTCGAGATATTGATGGCCTCTCACAGTGACTTTGAAAACTTTCATCCCATCATCATCTTCTTCCTCGAGTAGCCCTCTGTCTACTAGTTCAGTAATCGACTCTTTCGCTCTATCTACAGGCATGTTCGTTGAGCGAGCTGCACGGGTTAAGGGGCAGTAACCCCAAATATACACGACTCGAAGCAACTCAGCATAGATGTCATAGCGAGTCCTCTTCTGAAGTTCCCGTTTCTTTCTCTTCTTCTTAGTCGATTCGTCTGACATCCATGTAGTCCTCTAATGAACCAGAGCGTATGAAGATATGAATGTAGTGTCCCAAGCGAAGTTATTTCACTACATTAGAACTAGCAATCCTTATGACTTGGTACGCATGAGATGAGTATCCGAGTCGGTGCCACGATGATTCGTTGCGTATATATTGTCACGAACGATGGAAAACCCATCTATGGACGTTCATTTGAAGATGATGAGGGTTTTGACATTAATACCATACCAAGATATGTGCGTAACTCCGTAGTGATGATGCAATCTAGCTCAAGCACATCTTCTAATAGAGTATATACTCTAGAGGTTAATGACGATGTGTGGGCATACTCCTTCTTTCATTCCTTTGTACTGATATCATTAGCATCCAATGACCAATCATTTTCCCAACTAAAGAATAAAATGTCGTCTCTCGGACGAGCGATTGCTCACAAGTTTGGAGAGATAATCGAATCATGGAGTGGTAGCATGAGCGACATTGTTGATGTGAACTCTCTCATCGATAACTACATGAATCTTGATCTTGGACGTCCATCTAGTAAAATATTGAAAGTGATTGATGGCCTAGTTAACAAAGCACTAAAACAACCCGAGATTGCTTTTGTTGGCATTTTCGACTCTGAGGGAGAGATGATTAGTGGAACTGTCCCTGATCTGTACTTGTTTCGTATTCAGGTTGAAATTTCACAAGGTGTGGTTAAACCGGTAATGGATGTTGTTCCATCAGCAATCAACGCTGGAGACCATACTCTACAGATGTTCAGTGTCAACTCCCTTACCATTGTAGTTGCATCTCAACCTGGAGAGAGTAACTTGTATGCAGTCAGTACCGCTGGTGAGATTGCACATGCTATAAACGAGAAGCTGGCGTAGCAGTTTTATCCAATTCCTATGTATTCAAAAATCGGGTGTGATTGTCTTTGGTTAGTCCTGAAAGAGCAATCTTTGATGCTGAAGAGTTGATAAACCAAGCAATATGGAGGGGCACCCGAGATCAGGATTTTAAAAGTGAGCTTACTCTCTGTTCTGAGGCAAAGATAATCTTAGAAGGACTTTCGAATCTTGACCCGATATTGGAGAAACATCGACGGAGAGCGCTCTCTCAATGTTTGCTTAGAATTGATCACGCATACGTAGGACTTGGGGATTATGAATGGAGCATAGATAGGGCATCTGAAGCCCTAACACTCGCTGAAACCTCTGGTAGTCCTGTGCAGACTGCTAGAGCATTATTGTCTTTAGGAAATGCTTTCCTAAATGCTGGAGACGTTGCTAGTGCTGAACATCAATGGATAAGACTCCTTCTACTTGCAGAGGAGTATCCTGATGATAAAGAGATACAGAATGTTGTTGGGCTGACCTTAATTGTTAGGGGTCAGGTACTGAATGAAAAGAGTCTCTATGAACAAGCAGCACGCGTTCTAGAAGATGCATATGCAACCTTAGTGAATGTAGGAGATTATTTTGGGTGTGCTTCAGCGTGTGACCTTCTAGCTGAGATATATTTGAAACTAGATGCTCCTGAGAAGGCAGAAACATACAAATCCAAGGCTGAAGAGTGCAAAACTAGACTAAGAAACCAACCAAATCCATATGACCCATGAAATGACGAAAGACACAAGTATCGCACATGCTGGGTCGCTCTATATAAGATATAGAGGATTCACTATGTTGATTGTTGGTATCTGTGGTTCTCCCAAAAAAGAACATTCGAACACAAGATCTCTTCTTGAGAAAGCACTCAAAGCAGTTCCCAATGGCCAAACAATGCTACTAAATATCGCTGATTACAATATTCAGCATTGCACAGGTTGTGATTCTTGCGTTAGAAAAAAGCCATGTCCTCAGAGCGCTGAAGATGATATGCCAAAAATTGAGAAGATACTAGTAGATGCCGATGCTATCATTATTGCAGCACCATCGTATTTCACGTCAGTCCCAGGAGTTCTAAAGGACTTCATTGATAGGTCTCGAGCCATGAAGATGAACAACCATCAATTGAAAGACAAGGTCTTTGGCGCAATTACTTATGCAGGTCTCAGATATGGGGGTCAAGAGCATGTAGTTGATGTACTCAACCGTTATGCACTTGGTCAGGGTATGATAGTAGTAGGAAGTGTTGGTAGCCCTGTAAAACATGGTACTTTTGGTTCTGGTAGTCTTCAAACAGATACTGGGTCTTGGAGATCTTCAGAAGAGGATGAACTAGCAGTAAAGGGATGTGAACTCCTCGGACAAAGAGTTGCTGATGTTGCTTTTCGTTTACGAAGTATAGGTGAGTAGTGATGACTTCTGGGCTTGTTCAGATATACACAGGTAATGGTAAAGGAAAAACCACTTGCGCGCTGGGAGCTGGACTTCGAGCTGCAGGACATGGTCTTGAAGTCCTAATGATTTCATTTATGAAATCCAAGTTGGCGGTAAGAAACAGAGGCGAGGACATCAACTATGGCGAATTCAGAAGCACCGACTTGATACCGAATTTCACAATTATCCCGGTAGGGCGAGAAACATTTGTTGATAAAGAGAATCCAGACCCGATTGACATTAAAATGGCTCAAGATGGACTGCATCTTGCGCAAGACGCTGAAAAAGAGAAAAAATATGATGTTTTAATTCTAGATGAGATTAACGTCGCTGTTGAGTGGAACCTAATCTCACTTGATGATCAACTTGAACTGATTAAGTCTAAACCCCTCAAAATGGAACTAATAATGACTGGACGCTATGCTCGACAAGAAATTTTGGATGCTGCAGATCTCGTGACTGAAATGAATAATGTAAAACATTACTATGATAGTCAGAAAATTCCAGCTCGCAGAGGATTTGAATTCTAGCATCTTCACTAAACGAATGTTTAATATTCTGTGCTTTTTTGGGACACATATCCGATGATTTGGAGGAGTTCTTGATGGTTGACGATACATCAAAGAAGATTACTGCAGCCAAGAAAAGTTGGGAAAAGAATACGCTAACTTCACATCAGGCTGAATATCCTGACCGTAGGAAGGAGTTTGTCACGACCTCCAGCAAACCTGTTAGAGTTCTCTACACTCCTCTTGATGTCCCAAACTTTGATTATATGAAAGACTTGGGATTTCCAAGCGAATATCCTTTCACTCGTGGAGTTCAACCTACCATGTATCGTGGACGACTTTGGACTATGAGGCAGTTCGCTGGAATGGGTTCAGCAGAGGAAACAAATGAACGGTTCAAGTTCCTTTTAGCTAATGGCCAAACTGGACTCAGTGTTGCTTTTCACTTACCAACAATCTTTGCTAGAGATTCAGACCATCCATTTTCTCACGGAGAGGTAGGGAAACTCGGAGTAGCTGTCGATACTTTGAAAGATATGGAAATACTATTTGACGGAATTCCTCTAAATCAAGTTACTACATCTATGACTATTAACGCCCCTGCATCAATACTTCTCGCGATGTATATGGTTGCAGCTGAAAAGCAGGGAGTCGCCTCTCACCAGATTGGGGGTACTATTCAGAATGACCTGCTCAAGGAGTATATGGCCCAGAAGTCTTGGATTCTTGCTCCTGCTCCTTCTCTAAGGATTGTTGGTGACATCATGGAGTATGCAACCAAGAACATACCACGCTGGAATACAATATCAATATCTGGATACCATATTCGAGAAGCTGGATCAACTGCAGTTCAAGAGTTGGCTTTCACATTACTCAATGGGATGGAGTATGTGAAGCTTGGAATTAATCATGGACTAGATGTTGATTCCTTCGCGCCACGACTTTCATTCTTCTTTAATGCTCATAATGACATCTTTGAGGAGGTAGCAAAATACAGAGCTGCTCGACGCATCTGGGCTCGCGAGATGAAAGAAACATTTGAGGCAAAGGAAGACAGATCCTTATGGATGCGATTCCATACCCAGACTGCTGGCTGTTCTCTTACTGCGCAACAACCAATGGTCAATGTGGTTAGGACAGCATATCAAGCACTTGCTGCAGTGCTCGGAGGAACTCAGTCATTACATACAAACTCAATGGATGAGGCGTTATGTCTTCCAACTGAAGAAGCTGTGCGAGTTGCATTAAGGACCCAACAAATTCTCGCCTATGAAAGTGGTGCAGCCAATACAATAGATCCACTGGCAGGGTCCTACTATATAGAAGCGCTCACAAATGAGATGGAAGAAGAAGCCTACAAGTACTTTGATAAAGTCAAAGCACTCGGTGGGGTGGTTCAAGCAATCGAAAAAGGATTTTTCCAGAAGGAGATAGCAGAAGCCTCCTATCGCTATCAAAAGGAGATTGAAAGCGGAAATCGGACTATTGTGGGCGTCAATGATTTCATTCTTGAAGGAGAAAAAATTTCAATCCCTGTCTTGAAGATTGATCCAGAAGTGGAACGCCGCCAAGTTGAACGAACACAGAAAATTAGGAAAGATCGTAACAACTCCAAAGTCGAGAAGGCTCTAGATGGACTTCGGAACGCATCTGAAGGTGAAGAGAATATCATGCCTCATGTGGTGAATGCGGTAAGAGAATATGCGACAATCGGAGAGATTTTCGAGGTCTGGCGTGAACTCTGGGGAGAATGGGATGAACCTAAAATCTTCTAATCCTCTATTTCGCTAGGTTGTTCCTCTTCTTCTTGTTATATATGTGACAATCACGACCACAAAAGCTCCACTTACCAGCGCAATCGCAATTATGGTGATATTTGGCCTACTTATTGTGAAGACAGAGTCAGATACATCATCTGACATGAACCCAACTCCATTTGAAGCCACAACTCGTACGAGGTATTGATTTCCATCGGGGATTCCACTTATATCCCAGACAAATGTAGTATCTTCAAGATACTGAACTAGCTCATTCCATGTATCACCAGCATCTTGAGAATAATACACACTATATGTGACCGGAAGTCCCCACGATTCCACAGCATCACTCCACGTTATGGTATTGGTGCCAGAAATTGTTTCTCCTCCATTTGGTGTGAGTATGGTCGGAACTGATAACGTGTGACTTTTGACCTCGTATTCAGCACCAGTAGTATAATGTGAAATCAAACCTTCAGTACATTGAGCAACAATCTTGAATCTATATTGGTCACTCTCCGGGGACTCTGAAGAAACCCAATCTAGTCTTGTATCACTGAGGTTGTGAGCAATCTGAATCCACTGGGATCCCCCATCAGGTGAAATTGACACATTGTAGGTCGCACCATGACCAAATGTGTCACTAGAAACACTCCAGATAAGCGGAGTAGGTCCCCAGAATTTTTCTCCAGCTAATGTTTCGTTCGGATAGATCAATCTGGGTTTTGTGAGGATATGCATTAAATCAGTTTGGAACACAAGAACATGAGGTTCATCATCACTTAGTTCAGCACTATATGGATATGACCTATCAACAATATCATCAGCATTTTCATCCGGCCACGTCCACTGATCGTAATAGTTACCAATGATGTCATTATTTATGCCCGAATCAACAAGATATGAAGCGCTCTCAGAAAACAAGATGTTGTTCTCAATGAAGTTATTCTGAGTAATATTGTTACTATCTGATTGACAACGCAAACCTTGCATCTGGCTTCTATAGAATGTATTAGCAACTACATCAGAGGAATCTCCGGTCAGATCCAATGAATATGTCCCACTTTCATAAAAGACATTATCTTGAATAATGCTACGGGCTGAAGCTTCTATTGAAATGCCATCTGAAAGGCTGAAACTTACGAGATTCCACTCTATCCTACAATCATGGGAATTGCCTAGTTTTATTCCACTCATATTACTGTGGATGACTTCATTGTGAGTTATATTATTCTTAGAAGAGTCACGTAAACGAATACCATCAAATGCAGACCCACTCACAAAATTGAC
>JAEORO010000007.1 GCA_016840855.1 Candidatus Thorarchaeota archaeon
CATCAATCTTAAACCTCCAGGGCAAGGATTGGACAGCCTCGTTTCAAATGGATTCGACTGGGTGTCTGAAAGAAATGTCAAATTGTGAATTCGGGTGTTAAACTCTATGAAACTTTCTGATTCAATCTACGTTGCAGGTCATACAGGCTTAGTTGGTTCTGCAATAGTTAGATTACTCCAGAAGCGCGGATTCAATAATATACTTACAAAAACACATGAAGAATTGGACCTCAAGGATCAAATGCAAGTACGCGAATTTTTCAAGGAGAATAGTCCTGATTTTGTCTTTCTAGCTGCAGCTAAAGTTGGTGGGATTTTGGCGAACTGGAACAATCCTGCTGAGTTCATATATGATAACCTGATGATTTCAACAAATGTTATCCACCAGAGTTATGTTGTAGGAGTCAAGAAGCTCCTGAATTTGGGCAGTTCATGTATCTATCCCAAATTTGCCAAGCAGCCAATGAATGAATCAAGCCTTCTTACAGGATTACTCGAGCCTACAAATGAACCATATGCTATCGCTAAGATTGCGAGCATCAAATTATGCGATAGTTATCGTCGGCAATATGGTGCAGATTTCATATCTGCAATGCCAACAAATCTCTATGGTCCAAACGATAATTTTGATTTAGAAACATCACATGTCTTGGCCGCCCTCATCAGAAAAATACATGAGGCAAAGAAAAAGAGTGCCAAATTTGTTGAGATTTGGGGGACTGGAACACCTCGAAGAGAATTTCTCTATGCAGATGACCTTGCTGATGCTCTCCTCTTCCTAATGGAAAACTTCTCAGATGCTGGTCCTATCAATGTTGGAGTTGGAGAAGATATCAGTATCCAGGAGCTTGCTGAGTTAATCTCCAAAATAGTTGGATTCGAGGGTAAATTAGAATTCGATAAGTCGAAACCAGATGGAACTCCTCAGAAGCTTCTTGACGTCACTCGGTTAACGGAATTAGGTTGGATTGCTAAGATCGCTCGAGAGGAAGGTGTTCGATTGACGCACGAGTGGCACTTGTCCAATCAATTACAAAACAGGGCCTTGGATTAATTTCGCAACAGACGCCCGGTCATTCAGACCTTTTGGACACCTTTTTTCCCAACGCACCTATACTCGAATCCTTTGTCCACTGCAGATTTAGTATCAAAGACATTCCGCCCATCAACAAGAGCAGGAGTCCGCATGACCTCCTTTAGTGCGTCGAAGTCCAATGAGAAATACTGCTGGTGCTTCGTGACCAGCGCAAGACAGTCTGCCCCTTTCGCTGCCTTCATGATGTCGGTTTCAATCTCATGTGGCCCAAACTCCCACTCCTTCACGAACGGGTCATGGAGCCGGACAGTAGCACCTCTACTCTGAAGCGCAGCTGCAAGAACCGCAGCTGGAGTGTTCCTCGTGTCATCAGAGTCTTCAAGGTAAGCCACGCCTAGAATGACCACCGTTGCATCTTGGATTGAAAGACCTCTAGATTGAAGCGCGTTCTCGACCAAGTCAGCCATATGAACTGGCATGTGATTGTTAATCCGTCTGGATAGCGCAATGATCTCAGGCTCAACCTTCCATGTACCGTACTCGTAGAGCCCAAACCTCAGTAGCCATGGGTCTTTTGGCAAGCAATGCCCACCAACACCAGCTCCAGGTATGTGCATGTGCCTGTCGTGTCTGGCATTGATTAGGTCGCGAATCTCATAGATATCTACCCCGAGACTCTCGCAGACAAGCGCCATCTCATTAGCGAAGGCGATGTTCACATCTCGGTACGCGTTCTCAATGGTCTTCGACAGCTCTGCACTCAGTGTATTTGTGGTGTATATCTCGTGTTTCACGATGGTTGAGTACAACTCAACAGATCGCTTGGTTGCCTTTGTAGTGATCCCACCTACAACTCGTGGCATGTTCACAATGTACTCAATCAATCTACCAGGCATCACACGTTCGTAGGAGAACGCAAGGTCGAAGTCTTTGCCACCCTTCAAGTCTGACTCTTGTTCAATAATTCTCTGAACGATGTTCTGAGTTGTGCCAGGAGCCACAGTAGACTCAACAATCACTAGAGCACCTTTCTTGATTCTCTGACCAATTTGTTTGCTCACTTCACGAAGAGAGTCGTACCGAGGCATGTTCTGTGAATCAGTGGGTGTCTGAACATCGATGAGAATGATATCTGCATCTTTCAGGACTTCAATATCATCTGTCACAGAGAATGTCTTCTTCTTCACAACCTTGGCTATCAGTTCATCCAGCCCGGGTTCTACTCCTTCAAAGGGTGACTTACCACTGTTCAGAACATCAATCTTCCATCCAGATCGCTTTGACCTTCTCTGGAGCCCTGTGACCGAATACCCATCGACATCTGCAAAGAGTGCAGCGACTGGAATACCAACGTATCCCATTCCGATGACAACAATCTTCGTGACCATTATTCTGACCTTCTCGGGCTAGATGCATAGGTTAGCTAGAGGGGCACGGTCAACTCAAGAAAAGGATTCCGATGGGAAAACCGATGTACGCCATCTGGGCCTTCAGTTCTCTCATTTAATCAGGTCTTTGACATGGAACACACCAACGACATTGGTCCGTCCCGGGATCATTTTCACGCCTGAAGTGAAAACGATGTCCTTGTCCTTGCTAACCAATCCTTGGTCATATACCAGCTTTGTTGACTCTCTTACAATGTCATCCACACTATCGAGATGTTGGTCATGTCTGATAGGATACGCCCCCCATAGCAGTCTGAGTCTTCGAGAGACCCTCACATCCGGAGTGACTGCGAAGATATCCGTAGGAGGTCTGAACTTGGATATCCATCTGGCTGTGTACCCTGTCCGAGTTGCTGTTATTATTCCACCAATCTTGTCAGGAATCAGTGTTACAGCATTATAAGTCATGTTCCCGATAATCTCGACAATCATCTTCTGTGGTGAGGTTATCTCAAGCGGGTCTTCACGAGTGATAGTTTCTTCAGTACGTCTAACGATTCTCTCCATCATCTGCACGGATTCCACGGGATACATTCCAACTGCAGTTTCGCCACTGAGCATGACAGCATCAGCTCGTTCCATTATAGCATGAGCCACGTCGCTCACTTCAGCCCTTGTAGGAATAAGCTCCTCAGTCATTGATTCTAACATGTGTGTTGCTACAATGACTGGTTTTGCTGAGATATTGGCTTTACGTATGAGGTCTCTCTGAAGAATCGGAACTTCTTCGATTGGAACCTCAATCCCCAGGTCTCCTCGAGCAACCATTACGCCATCAGAGTCTCTTAGTATTTCATCAAAGTTCTTTATCGCTAGTGTATGTTCAATCTTGCTTATAATCCAAGCATCAGCTGGTCCGTTCGCTGTGATAATCTCTCTCAGCTTTTGTACTTCATCGCATCCTGTCACAAACGAAAGCGCGATGAGATCAGGTTCAAGTTCTGTTGCTAAATCTAAGTCACGCATGTCTTCTTCTGTCGGGACAGTACAGGAGAGTTTGATTCCGGGAACATTGACCCCTTTTCTGCTTGAAATGGGTCCACCATGAGTCACTTCAGTGACCACATCAGTCTTCTTTATCGCCTTGACTCTCAACCTGACAATCCCGTCATTTAATGCGATGATGTCACCAACTTTGACATCTTGGGGTAATTCCTTGTAAGAAACTGACACTCGACCCTCATTACCAACAAAGTCTTCTGCAGACAAAACAAACTCATTTCCTGTGACTAGGTCAACACGACCTTCTAGTTCACCAATACGAATCTTAGGACCTTGAAGGTCAAACATAATGGGTAATGTGTCATCAATGGAACGGAGCGTTTCAAAAGCTTCTCTAGCGTTCTTGTGGTCTTCATGAGACATGTTGAGTCTAGCTACATCCATGCCTGCCTCTACCATCTTCTCAAGCACTTTCTTTGATTTCGAGGCTGGACCAATAGTGCAGACTATTTTCGATTTGGTACCATGGAAGTCCATTCAGCTCACTCCCGTAATCTTCGCATGACATGCTACGTAATAGAACTTGTCCTAGTTGAACGTTGAGCATACGTTCACATGGATTAACATAAATCCTTGTTACTCACCATCAACAGAGAAGTAAGACAAGTTCGTTTAGGTGAGTAAAATTGGTGAAGATAACAAAGGTAAGAGCTCTTGAAATTCTTGACTCACGAGGAAATCCTACTCTTATGACTAAGGTCACTCTGTCTGATGGGACCATTGGTGTTGCAAAGGTACCGAGCGGAGCTTCAACAGGCATTCATGAAGCCCTAGAGTTGAGAGATGGGGGCTCAAGGTATGGTGGAAAAGGCGTAGTTCAAGCTGTGAAGAATGTTAACACAGTGCTTGCAGATGTCATGAAATCTGCAGATCCTCTATCGCAGAAGACCGTTGACGAAATCCTTCTGAAAGCTGACCCAAGCAAAGGAAAGAGTGAGCTTGGAGCGAATGCGATACTCTCTGTTTCTATGGCAACAGCTGTAGCTGCAGCGTCACATCTAAAGATGGAGCTCTTTGAGCATCTACGGAAGAATGTGATAGGTAAGGCTGCAAAGTATCAATTACCTGTCCCGATGTCCAATGTCATCAATGGTGGTGCGCATGCAGGAAACGAGCTTGCTATTCAAGAATTCATGATACTTCCAGTTGGTGCAAAGACCTATCCAGAGGGTTTGAGATGTCTCAGCGAGGTCTACCACAATCTTGGAAAGAGAATGATTAAGCATTATGGCCGCATGGCAAAACATGTTGGTGATGAGGGCGGGTATTGTGGTTATGGATTGAAGAGAACAACGGATGCGTTTGAGGAGATTGTTGGTGCAATTGAGGAAACGGGTTATACACCAAAGAAGGATGTTGTTCTTGGATTTGATGCTGCTGCTAGCGGGTTCTTCAAGGATGGAAAATACACCATTGATGGAAAATCGCTTGATGCTTCCGAACTCCTTGAGTTTTACCTTGACCTTGAGAAGACATTTCCACTTCAGACTGTTGAAGACCCATTTGATGAAGAGGCGTTTTCCGATTTTGCGGCGTACCTAAAGAAGACCAAGATTCAGATTGTGACTGATGATCTCACTGTGTCAAACCCTGAGATTGTCCGAAAAGCAATCAAAGAGAAAGCTGGAAACGCGCTCCTGCTCAAGGTGAATCAGATTGGTTCTGTCACTGAAGCTATCGAGGCTGCCACTATCGCCAACAAGGCTGATTGGGGAGTTGTAGTCAGTCACAGGAGCGGTGAAACTGGGGACACTTTCATCTCTGATCTCTCTGTCGCCCTTGGTACGGGACAGCTCAAAACCGGAGGTCCTGCAAGAAGTGATCGTGTTGAGAAGTACAATCGCCTCTTGGAAATCTATGATGTTCTGGATGGCAAATGTGGATATCCCGGTTCTGAGTTTAGAACTGCTTGGAGGAACTATTGAGAGATGGCTGAGAAGCGAATTGCTGTCCTTGTAGTTATGGATGGTGTGGGTGACCGACCTCTACGGGCAATTGGAGGAAAAACACCTCTCCAAGCTGCTAAGACACCTACCTTTGACAGTTTGGCAGCTGAAGGACAGAATGCTCTCATGGATGTAATTGGTCCTGGTATCACCCCCGGTTCTGATACTGCACACCTTGCACTCTTTGGATACGACCCAATTGCAGAGTATCCTGGTCGAGGACCGCTCGAAGCATTTGGAGCTGGTCTTGAAACAAAACCGGGTGATGTCGCATTCAGGGCTAACTTTGCGACTGTTGACTCCAAAATGGTCGTCATTGACAGAAGGGCGGGGAGAGATTTCGCACCTGAAGAACAGGCTGAGTTGCAAGCAGCGCTAGATGGTATCGAGATTGATGATGTCAAGGTCAGATTCAAAGCAACTGTCGAGCACAGGGGAGCGCTTGTTCTTGAGGGAGAAGGTCTCTATGCAGACATCAGTGATGCAGATCCCCATGAAACAGGAAAGAAGATACTAACAGTTCGCGCTCTGAAACCTGAAGCTGAAAAGACCGCTCGCATCGTGAACAAACTCATGCGTGTCGCGCATCAACGAATGAAAGGTCTTGAAACAAACAAGAACCGAGCGAAAAAAGGCATACCCGTGGCAAATGCGCTCCTTCTTAGAGGCCCCGGTCGACACAGCGATGTACCTCCATTACCAGCACGTTATGGAATCAAGGCTGCGGTGATTGCTGGTGGAGCACTGTATATTGGAACTGCAAAATATGTTGGGATGGAGCACATTCCAGTAGAAGGCCAGACTGGAACAATCGACACGAACTTCGATAACATTGCAAAGAAGGCAATTGAAACAATAGAGGCTGGTTACAACTATGTCTTTGTACATATCAAAGCTACAGACAATGCCAGCCATGATGGCAACATTGCAGAGAAAATTGTTGCAATCGAGAAGACCGATACCTTGGTTGGTAAGATTATTGATGCAGTTGGTGACAAAATAATCATTGCAGTCACAGGTGACCATACCTCTCCTATTTCAATCAAAGAACATACCTGCGATCCTGTGCCAATTGTGTTCTGGTCTGATTTTATTCGCCCTGATTCAGTGAAGCGGTTCTCTGAGCTTGATGCAGCTTTTGGCTCGCTTAATTCAATCAGAGGAATGGATGTTATGCCGCTCCTCCTTGGTTATGCTGGGTATTTTGAGAAATTCGGATCATAGTAAGACAAAGCAATATGGGAGGTACCTATCTTTTTAGACCCGCCTTCCCTATTGCTCTATATTCGAAATCATATCGATGTAATTTTTCTTCCTTGAAGACATTTCTTCCATCCACAAAAGTGCGAGTCCTCATCTTCTCCCCCAGTTTCTGGAAATCCAAGTCAAGATAGTCTCTATGTTTTGTCACAAGAGCAAGGCAGTCTGAGTCTGAGGCTGCTACATCGAGATCTCTCTCAATCTCATGAGGTCCAAGATCCCAGACCCGTACATACGGGTCATGAAGGACTACTTTTACTCCTTTCAACTCTAACGCCTTAATCAGCGCTTGAGCTGGTGAGTTCCTAGTATCGTCTGAGTTCTCTAAATATGCGATGCCGAGTATAGTCACTGTAGCATTTTGAATTTTAACTCCCTTCTTTTCAAGAGCATCTTCAATAAGGAGCGCCATATGAACAGGCATGTAATTGTTAATCTCTCGCGCAAGAGAAATGAACCGAGGCTCTACCTTCTGAGCTCCGTATTCATTGACACCATATCTCAGTAACCAGGTGTCCTTTGGAAGACAGTGACCACCGACTCCTGCACCTGGGATGTGCATCATTCTACTTGGGAGCTCATTCACAAGGTCAATCACTTCGTAAACGTTGACACCAAGACTCTCACAGACAAGTGCCATCTCGTTGGCAAATGCTATGTTCACGTCCCTGAAAGCATTCTCAACCGTTTTGGAAAGCTCTGCAGTAAGGATGTCTGTTTGATGAACCTTCGCCTTTACGATCTTCGAATACATATCCACAGCTCTTTTGCCACTCTTCGGTGTTATTCCTCCAACTATTCTTGGTAGATTGATTATGTTATGAATCAGCTTTCCTGGCATAACACGTTCATAGGCAAAGGCAAGGTCGAAGTCCTCTCCAGCGCTCATCCCGGACTGCTCTTCGATTATCTTCTGGACAAGGTTTTGAGTTGTTCCAGGAGCCACTGTAGACTCAACAACGACGAGTGTTCCCTTCTGAATACGGTCTCCTATCTGTTTACTCACTTCTATCAGTGACTCATATTGAGGAACGTGATTTTCATCGGTGGGTGTTTGGACATCTATAAGGATGACATCAGACGTCTTTAGGACATCTACGTCCTCGGTGACCTTCAAGCTTCCCTTTGCAACAACTCTAGCAATCAGTTCGTCGAGACCTGGTTCATCTCCCTCAAAAGGTGATTTTCCTGCGTTGAGATGATCAATCTTCCAACCGGATCTCTTTGACCGTCTTTGAAGTCCCGTCACCTGAAAACCATCGACATCGGCGAGTAATGCTGCGCAGGGAATGCCAACATATCCCATTCCGATGACAGTAATTCTGGTCACCATTTGTCATTCCTCGACTGTCTATCGTGCCCATTGCTTACTTGAAAAAGGTTGTCAAATACGTCTGACTGGCTAGTCTAAAATGATGACCTCGATCTCCTGACCTTCCTCAATCACATCTAGATTGACTGGAAGCATGACATATCCATCTGCTTGAGCCATGCTTGTGATGGCTCCAGAGTGTTTGAAGACCGGATAGGCAATCCCATTCTCTATTCTCACCGTCAAGAACTGCTTCCGACCTGAGGACGATACGATTCTCTTTCCCATTTTCGCTCTAACAGTTCGCTCGTTTCCGCTTGGCAGTCCCGCCATTCTCCTAATAGCTGGCACGAGAAAGATATGCGCGTTACTGAGACAAGATGTTGGAAATCCAGGCATACCAAAGATAGGTTTTCCATCAATGAGTCCAAAAAGGGTTGGTTTTCCAGGCTTTATCTGTACACCATGGAACAACACCTGCCCCATCTCTTCTACTATCCCTGCAAGTAGGTCCTTCTCACCGACTGAACTACCGCCTGAGAGTACCACCATGTCTGACTCCAAGGCTTTCTTGATTCCCTCTCGTAATAACTTCGGGTCGTCTGTGATGATTGGGTGCCGCTGAATCGATGCGCCATTTCTCTTGAGAATTGCTTCAAGAGTGAATGAGTTCACATCATAGATCTGACCCGGACTGAGTGGTTGTCCTGGTTGTACTATTTCAGTTCCTGTTGCAATAATGCTCACTCTAGGTTTTTGATACACTTCAACTTCAGTTCTACCGAGTGCTGATAATGTCCCAATCTTCGCTGGAGTCAGGAATGTTCCCTTTTTGAGGACAGTTTCTCCTTTCTTGATGTCTTCTCCTAGCTTGGATATATTAGCTCCTGGATAAACCGGCTTTGTGATGAGGACTTTGTCACCTTTTTTCTCTGTAAACTCCACCATGACAACAGCATCTGCACCAGGTGGTTTTGGAGATCCTGTAGCAATCTGAACACAGTGCCCCCTCGTGACAGTGATATCCGAAACTTCACCCGCATGAATCACACCATCAACCTCTAGTAGAACCTCATGCTGATCTGCATCGAAAGTGTCCTGAGCAATCACCGCATACCCATCCATGGCTGACCTGTCAAACGGCGGTACCGACTTGTCTGCAAGAATGTCTTCAGCAAGAACGCGACCGACTGCGCTATCAACAGCTAACGACTCCATGCGGTCTATCGCCTTAGTGTTCGATAGTATGAGTTTTTCCGCTTCTTCATGTGACACTAGCAGACTGAATGGTTCCATCTCTTTCATCTATCTATCTCCCAAAGTAGGTGACCAATCCCCGGAAGGATGATCTTTGTGAGTGCGGTTGTCACTGCATTCTTTGATCCCGGAAGGCAGAACACCACCTTATCTTCAATTAATCCAGCTGTGGAGCGGCTATAGATGCCTGCAACTCCGATTTCATCGTAGCTCAGCTTTCTGAAATGCTCGCCAAAACCTGGAAGGGTTTGACTGAACATAGGTGCTACTGTACTAACAGTCTTGTCCCTACTACTGACTCCAGTACCTCCGCTTGTCAAAATCAGTCGAATCTCTGGATTTGAGATGTACCCTCTCATCGTGTCCTCGATGGCTTTACTTTCATTCTTCACAATATCATATGCCTTGATAACATGGCCATTTGATTCAAGAAGGTTGATTGCAATTTTTCCTGACTCGTCTGTTTCTTTGGTCCTGCTATCACTCACAATCAACACTGCACAACCTGCAGAGACCTTTTGATCACGCCGATGCTCATCCTTCATTCACTCATACTTCCTCTTCTCAGTGACTTTGATATTTTCCAGCCTTGCGTTGGGATATTGTCCATCAGCGTCTTTCTCAAGATACTTTACCATGTCCCAGATTGAGAGGAGTGCTGTTGTGACTCCAACGAGTGCTTCCATCTCCACTCCTGTCATGTACTTCGCAGAAACTCGGCAAGTAGCATGAATTCTCGTTTTTTCAAGGTTAAACAACACTTCAACAGAAGTGAGCGGTATCTGATGGCAGAGAGGGATTATCTCAGAAGTCCTCTTAGCTCCTAGTATTCCTGCAGTTTCAGACACAGCAAGAACATTCCCTTTCTTTGTAGTCCCTGTTCGAATTTTATTGATGGTTTCGGCCTGGAGAATAATCTCACCAGTGGCTTCTGCAGAACGTTGAACAAGCTCTTTCCCTGAAATATCGACCATCTTAACTGGATTCTCTCTCTTTGCCATTTTACTTCTCACCAACCCAGTATTCGTCCACCTCAGTAATTTCCTTCTTCCAGATGTGAACAAACTCTTTCAGTCGTTCAATTGCGTATCGACAACCCTCAAATGCCTGAGGACGATGTCCCGCCCCGACAGCTATGACAACAATGTTCTCTCCCACAGAAAGTGTTCCTACTCTGTGTACAATTGAAACATCAGTGACTCCAAACTTCTCAATTACCTCCTCTCGAATCTGGCTGAGCTGAGTGACTGCCTCTGGTGTATCCGCTTCAAACTTAAGCTCTCTGACTATCTTACCATCGGTCATATCTCTCACAGTTCCAAGAAATATCACAAGGCAACCCATTGATGGTTTTCGAGTAGCTGCAACCACTTTGTCTATCTGGAAGTCATCCCGTGTGATTTCGATCATCGTTAGTTTTCATCTCGCCAATAGGGCTCTCTATTTGATACGGACTGCTTGAATGCTTGCTGAATGGCTTTCTCCTGCTCGAGTTGTCCGTCACAGGGGAACACCTCTACAACATTATCCTGTCTATATAGACAAGGCTTCAACTTTCCGTCAGAGGTCACTCTCAGGCGAGTACAGCCTTCGCAGAATTCTGTGTTATGCATTGGTCTGACAATCTCTACCGATACGTTTCGTTTTAAATCGAGGGGAATCGTGTACAATAACCGATTCTGTGTGCGACGCTTCTCAATCTTGGTGGCTCTATTTTTGAGTTCCTTTTCGAGAGGACCTAAGTCCACCCAGAGTTCATCTATGTTCTGTAAATCGCTATCTGGTATTTGCTGCATTTCTATTATTTGCAGTGTGACTCCCATATCAGAAGCAAAGTCCATCATTTCCCAAATA
>JAEORO010000258.1 GCA_016840855.1 Candidatus Thorarchaeota archaeon
CAGTGGGTGCCAGACGATCTTTCACCAACATATATTGACACTATCAATGTTTCAGTGAGATATCTTGCGGATTATAAACCAATAATCAATGCAACAGTGATGCTCTTCATAAATGGAACATCTTACTATCTGACCTATAGCTCGATAGATCAGATTTGGCAAATCAGCTTAAAGGCGCGTGATCTTGGTCTAGGCGTATGGAATGCAACTGTAACTGCAAATAAAACAGGTTATGCTGATGGATGGAACTCAAGGATTCTTACAATATCGCCAGCATTGACAAATCTGGCTGTTCTCCCTTCAGCCTTAAGCATCTATTATGATGAGGATCTAACCATAGAAATCTATTATCAGCTCCTGAATTCGAGCTTTGTTCCAAACGCA
Organism: Candidatus Thorarchaeota archaeon; assembly: GCA_016840855.1. Lineage (GTDB taxonomy): Archaea > Asgardarchaeota > Thorarchaeia > Thorarchaeales > Thorarchaeaceae > SMTZ1-45. Next base: position 385 of record JAEORO010000258.1, read on the forward strand.
GCATTGACACTTGAAGTAGATGGAATATTACAAACAGCTATCTGGGGAACGGACCATTGGACATACACGAGTAATGGTAATGATCTTGGTGTTGGTATTCATCCGTTTTATGTACATGTCGCCGCTTTCGGATACCAAGATGCCATAGAATTCTTTGACATTGTTGTAGATGAAATACCGACCGCAGTCTTATCATCTATAACGAATGTCACGATATTTGCATACGAAACTACAGCTGTTCTCCTCACTTGGACAGATACTAGATACTCAGTCAATATCAGCGGATGCACGCCTGAAATAACTTGGCCAGATTCATATTCAGTGGTTGACCATGGCAACGGTTCGTATAGTTTACAGATTGAAAGTGAATCACTTCATGTCGGGAATTACCAGCTATTTGTGAAGTTTGTTAGTGTGGGGTATGAGAATGGTACCGCGCAGGTCAATATCAATATTCGAGAGTTGCCCATTGTTCTGATATATGAGAGTGAAATTCAGCAGTTTGAGAATGAGTCAATTGCTATATTCATAAAGATGTTCGATGGTCCACATGCTTCCATTGTATCGTGGGGAGAGATAATAATCGAGCTAGACGATATCGAATACATCCTAGTTTATGACTCTGATTCAGAACAATACTCAATTGAAATATGGCTGGCTTCCTTAGATCCCGGATCATATTCTCTGAATTTCTCTGCTTCTGCAATTGATTGTGAAACCGAATATGGAGAAATTCAACTTGAGGTAATACCAAAGAGTACATACACTCTTAATCTGGAGGTTGATGAAGAGGTTCTAAGTGGACAGATGATTCAGATAATAATCTCAGCCACTAATCAGTCAGGACCTGTTAATGGGATAACGATCACATTTCATATTGTTATTCAAAGAGGACAAGAAGCGACTCAAAATCGCATATATACAAACACAACAAACAGCAATGGCTTGGCTGTATTAGAGTTCACCGTTCCACTCGACGCTACACGTTTGACAATATGGGCTGAGTTCGAAGGTTCTATTTCAGAGTGGCCAGCAATTTCTAACACAATAGATAGATTGGTCACTTCAACTGGCATTGACATCCTCTCATTCATCTTTTCCTTGTTCAGTAATCCAGTTACTTTGATTTTAATTATAGGAGGCGGCGGAGGACTGTTTGGAGGTCTTCTAGTACGTCGTCGACGAAGTGTCGTAAGGCGGCCATCAACACCTAACATTGAAACATCTATTTCTCCATCTAGCATGCAAACAGCTCCTGCTGGAGAAATGGAAATCATGCAAAATGAAATTAAAAAACACCCTGAAGGAATGAGTCGAGCCCAGATTGCTCAACTTTTGGAAATTTCATCTGGCAAGGCTTCTGCACTGGTGAGGAAACTCTTGGATTCAGATTTGGGTTTTGAAGAGGTTAAAGAAGGTAGACTTGGAAAAATCCGTTTTCGTGGGTTAGAATGAAGCAGCATAGATTGATATAACGAAATTCTAGAATCATCAGGTCCATCCTACTAAGACGTAAAAATAGGAATGTGAAATAATAGAAAGATGTCGTGTGGCATCTAAAAGTGCTGTGAAAAATATCTGTAGTTATTGAGGAATTAACATGAGAATGGCTTTGATTTCATTGCTAATTATTACACTGATACTTACTTTTCCTTTTCCTCAAGTTGAAAATAGTACATGTATAGATTCAACACCAAATCTAAGAAGAACTCAAGATGACATAATCAGTAAGACTGCTGTAGAAGGATCTGGAGATCCTTTATCTTCCAACCTGTACATTTCAAGGATGATTACAAGCGAAAGAATTTCTATTCTAAATACATATGCTGATACAAGCTTGCATTCTGGTATAATAGACCTGTCGAACTATTTAGAGCCGGGATGGCACATATATAAAGTGGAAATTAATGTTACCAAGATGGAGGCTGCTCCCGAGAGAGAAGCCATTGCTCAGATAAACGAAAATTCTAATTTTCGAATTGAAGATATTGGAATATTCATTTCTGAGCTAGCACAAGGATTCTATGAACAGCCTCATGATGGCCAACTTATGAACTACTCAATATACTACAGGACATTCTTCTATAATCCCAGTCAAAGGGGAAATGCATCATTTGCTGTAACTTCAAATTACAATACATCATCAATCATGACCGCTCCTGTAAATATGACTGCATCTGAGAGTGTAGCAAGGTGGGTGGTTCTTGATGGGGAAAATGCGGCTCTTGATGCAAACACAATATATTGGGCCATTATTAATGGCTCAACATTATATGAGGGCGGAATTCCATCCGTATATCCAGAAATAGATTGGCTAGCGCAAGATAACGAGGGTCAATTTGGATCATATAGAAGAACTCCAGCAGGATGGGAACCATCTTCACCTGGGCTTGAAGCTCTACTAAGGTATACATATACACCTTGGAACAGGACAGCTGGATCAGCATTACAATTCTCAAGTCCGGAAAGATTGTCTCTGCAAGCGGACTCTGTTGCGCAAACAGGTCGCCTATGGACAATCACAAATGCTGTTTCAAACATAACTTCAATTCAGTTCAATACCAACCAGTCAATCTATCTGGATTACAACATCACTATCTGGTATCAGGATTCGCCTACCGTCACAACTAATTGGCATATAGATATATCAGGCAATCCAGTGGTATGGAATGCTACAACAACAATCAGCTACCCGGTATTTCCTGAAACTACAGCGGAGTTTCTGGATTTAACAGTTCAATCAGATTGGACAATAATAGGTCTTTACAATAGTACTTATTCTGGAACCGATTATGGTCATTATTCAAGAGTTGGCGACATGGTAACATGCACAGCAATGGCTGATGAAACATGGATATTATCATGTTCAGCACCGAACTATGTCACTGATCTTTCTCTCTCTGATTCTTTAGACAGCTCACCCATTGCATATTATGTCGATATTTTAGTTGACATGGATATTGATGCAACAATTGAAGATGGTATTGGAACACCTATGACAGGAGGATTAACCAACCTAACTGTCACTCAAGCGGGGGTAGGAATATTCAAACCTGGAGAAATTGCAGCTTCAGCGGGCACAGCATCTTTTACTTGGTATATAAATTCCACAACATCTAGCAACGGAACTCATTTTGTTGAAATTTTCTGGACCAATGGTGTAGAAGCAGGGTATCTGGTAGAAGAAGTATTCGTATATTATCCAACAACACTTGTTGCTGACGATATTACGATTGATGCTTATGCAGAGAACTCATTCGATATTGGAGTGAATTTTGATCAAGACTTTCCAATTCGTGGATTGGATGATACTCTCGCAGATGTGGAGTATTCATTCGATGGTGGTGCAAACACAAGCCTAATCGATCAAACAGGTGG
>JAEORO010000008.1 GCA_016840855.1 Candidatus Thorarchaeota archaeon
GAGGGTAATTCTTGAGATGATCCATCCCCCTCAATCCATGGAATAAGTGTTGACTGCCCATATGATTTGACGGTTTCGAAATATCTTCTAATTCGAGTAGGGTCTTCCTTGATGATATCTATACTGACGTTTCGACAAGTTTCAGAGTTTTTAGATGTCATATCGAGAGCTGCATTCTTAATCATCCCCGAGATGAGGCCCGTGTGAGGTTCATCAATAAAACTCTCAGTGGAAAAAGATGACCAGTGATAGCGTCGTGCATCATTACTGTCATAGTCCATACCTTGCTGAACGACAGTCCAGTTCTCTTGAGAATCAACAAAGATCACATGATGGTAAAGATTGTACCCATCTTGAATTCCTGCATTATCTACCTTGGCAACTGATCTGCTAATGTCAACCAGTCCTGCTCCATCTAGACCATAGTCCTCTAGAGCTCGTAGCTGGGTTGGGACTTTTCTTGAAGCCATCCCCTTCCCGCCAACTCCCATAATTCCATGACTCTCAAAATCTAATGCTGTTTTCAGTACACCACAAGTGACTGTAGTTGATCCTGAACTATCCCAATCATAGCCAAGAGCATTTGAGAGGGCTTGAAACCAAACCGGATCTGCAAGCCGCTGCAACAACTCAGGTGTACCAAACTCATCCACTATGAACTCACAGAGTGCACGAGCCATAGGAATCATCCGCTTCACTAGCCAATGAGGTGCCTTCCCTGGATGTAGCTTTAATTCTGCAACACCGCCTCTCTTCATCGTAGCAGCTCCACCATGGAGTTCTGTACTGGTACAGATAAAGACCACATAGTCTTCTATAGAGACGCTCGAATCTTCTCTAGTCTCTGTCTTGATGTATCTCCCATCTGTGCGAACCAAGCCTCCAGAGTGTCACATCCGTAATCACTACAATGGGCACATGTTTCAACACCACGCTTGCTGGCACATGCTTTGACGCTACAAGCACCACAATACTTGAACTTCGGTTCATCATTAACTGTGCATCCAATGCAGTCGATGTCCTTTGTTGTCAACGGGTATTCTGGGCTTCCCCATTCAACCGCTTGTTTTTCTCGCAGATTGTTATCATTAGTTTTCCATGCAAGATGCGCTGGACATGTGGTACAATCAAGCCCGCAATATGCAATCATGTTCTCGGTCATGATGAAAAAAGCTCCTAAGTATAATAAAAGTCCAACAGATGACCGAAACTAAAATCAAAATTTACATTCGAAAGTGGTTTTTCCTCAATCTTTTTATCCATTGTACACTAATCGTATTTGTTGGTTTAGTCCAACGAATTCTTTCGTATCTATGAGCTGGTACGTATGACTGAGAATACAGAGTGGAACAACGCAATCGAGTACCCAAAATTCCTGAAGAACGCTCGTGAGAATGTTGAGCTAATGAAAGCAAGGTACAGTGATCTTCAGATAACTGAACAAGACTTAGATAATCTCCGCAGTCTTCAGAATGAGCTTCGAATACTTGTCATTGGTAATGATAGATGTGACGATACTGCAGGTAATCTCCCAATTCTGGCTAAGATGACTGATATCTCATCCAAATTGAAGCTCCGTTTTCTCGATAGTGATGCCTATACAAAATATCATCAACTATTCAAGGTCAACGGAAAAAGAAAGACTCCAGTTGTTCTCATTCTCAGCTCCGATGACAAGGAGTTGTGTCGATGGGTAGAACGGCCAAATGCTGCGTATAGACTCATTAATGAAGCGACAACCCCCTCTCTAGAAAGTCGAAAGCAAGAGCTGAAGAAGCTCTACAGCGACACAGAGATTCAGCGGCAGAGTGTAAAGGAATTCATGAATCTGATTCTTCGAGCTGACTATATTTTAGGACGACATTAAACATGGCACACCACCATGGGAAATCTGATTGGGCTGATCCTGAGCATGTCCAGCGAATGGCGAAATCCTACCAAACTAGATATGATGATAAATTCTGGAACGCATTCACTTCTGTTTCAAATAGTGAAACTAAACTTGTTATTGCAGATTTTGGATGTGGCCCTGGGCTCCTCCTAACTGATTTGGCTAACAAATTCAATGCTCGTACTGCAATAGCTCTTGATGAGAGCGGTCCAATGCTTGCACTAGCTGAGAAGAATCTCCGAAACAAAACAAAGATTGAATCCATTCAGATTCAACAGGTGAATTTCGATACCGATGAGATAAGAGTCGCAGCTGATAGCATTGATCTTGCCTTTTCTGGATTCATGCTACACGAGGTTGCAAGTCCTCATGATTTTGTTACTAGTGTCTACAAACTAGTGAAATCAAATGGAGTCTATGTAGTCTATGACTTTGTATCAGGGAATGAGGAACAGTTTGTAAAGGCAATGGTTGATTTTGATATGAGTGAGGACGAAGCGAGAAAACGATATCCACATATGTGTAAGCATTCAGCTGAAAATATCGTAGAGATATTAGAAGCCTCTGGGTTCTCAAACTGCCGTGTATTGAGAGTTGACGATATCCGTGCAGTTGCAGTAGGACTAAAGAGGTAAACGGATATACAATCGTCTGAACTTTGAGAGTCGAATAAAATGGCATCTCCTCATCGAAAGTCATCTCCATGGGCGTACACTAGCTCGGACCTATCATGTCCGAAATGCGGGAGCAATCGCATCGTACGAATACTTGACTCCTGGATACGGTCCAGAGGTGTTGAGATGTTCAAATGTACCTCTTGTGGAACCAAATTCTACGAGCGGGGATATGATGACTATGGGCCAACTTTCATCAGATAGCAAGTGACGGAGAGAAGAACATGTCTGGACGAACTCTGCAATTGAAATACCCCTTCTCAGCTCACGCCAGACAAGCTTCTCAAAAGTTAGCTCGTGACCTTGGTGTCTTGGTTGACCTTCTTGAGAGACCTGAAAACCACTACATAGTTGAAGAAGCCGAGAAACGAGTCTATGCAGCACTCACGCAAAATCCAATAAGATATCCAACCATGGAAAACGAAAAGGATGTTTTAATCTATCCGACATCTCGACTCATTGTTGAAGAGCTTGGATTTCCTCAACTTCGTGCATTACAAGCTGAAGCTGAGTCAAAGGAGGCAAATAGACAGCTTGGCAATGAAAAAAATGATTTTGTCGTTGAATTATGCGAGTCTTCATTCAATTGGAAAATAGATTCGATGGGCAAGATAAGCGAGCGGTCTGAACTTCCTCTCCTTCTGCGTACATTCGAGCTTAAGATGCGCTTTGAGAACTATCTTGAAGTCGCTCCATCTTTTCACAGTGATGAGTGGAACCTCATCAACCGCTACTTGGATAAAGGCTGGGTATATATCAGACGATCCGAACTGGACAGGCTCATATCCGGTAAATTCAGACAGCTAATCATGGAAGGTCGGTTTGATATTCCAAAAATGTCTCAAAGGTTGATTGAGGCGGTTCAGCGTATTGAGGATAAGACCAAAGGGCGAATTCGGAAGGCTGAGCCGATGAAGATGACAGAAACCCTTGCATCAGCATTTCCACCCTGTATACAGAAGTTGCATGATGATTCCGTCAGAGGTGATGTCAACCTATCACACGATGCACGATTTGCTCTAGCTGCATTTCTTCTAAAGATTGGGATGGACGAAAATGAGGTGCAAAAAATATTCAGCGGCTCACCTGACAGGAATATTAGTCTCATCGAATATCAGGTTCGGCACATCGCATCAAAGAGGTCTATGGGCGTAGATGATGAGGGATATACTCCCCCTGGCTGCAGGAAGCTTCAGGTGAATAACCTCTGCCCAGTCTATCTCGGGTCGGTATTCGATCCACTATGTGAATACGTTTTGAACCCTCTTGCGTTCTACCAGACTCGTGCTTGGGAGATCTCAAAGGGTATCCAGGACCACTCTTGGTATTCACGAAAACGTGACAAGAAGCAGAACTTTTAGACAGCGCATCTCGTATAGTGGTAGAGGTATTGCTGCGCATAACCTGCATATCTACCAAAATATCTTCTAGCAGCTTCAGACTTCTTCGAATAAGAATTACCAGAGTCTGTAAACACTCCATAGTGTTCCTGAATCACACGCTCAATCCACACATCAATTGGGAATGCTTCTAGGAATCCAAGCGAGAACAGACTGACACAGTCTGCGACCTTGTCACCCACACCATACAATCTCTTCAGAATCTTGCGAGCTTCGGGAAATTCCTTTTTTTGGAGTTCTTCAGGTATCACTTCGCCAGCCAAAATAGCTTTTGTTGATTTAGCGATGAACTCCGCCCTCCATGCAAGCCCTAATGACCTCAATTCACTCACTGTCGCTTTTGACAATTGCTCGGGGGATGGCATTCCATGGTAGACCTTCTCTCTAAACTTGTATTTCGGACCCCATCTAATCCTGATAGCATTCGTCATACTCCTAATAGCGGGTACATTTTTCCACACAGAGCAAAGAAATGAAACAAGACAAGGAAAGAATGGATCATTGATTACTCGTAAGTTTGGTGCAAAATCAATGCTCTTTCTCATGATTCCATCTCGAGTTATCTCCTGTTGGATCTGATTTAGGGGGTCATTTAACCTGAACAACTTTGAGAGATCTACGTTGCTGTCTGATGTCTCATAACGAAGTAAATCCCCTCTCTGTTCCACATAGACAACTTGGTCAATATCTGCATTGATGTATCCTTGCCCATCTTTTACCCAGCAGAATGTCTGTCCGCACTCGAGCGTGTCGATAAGACTGAAGTTCTTGACTTGTTTGCTTCTCATCATATCAAGGCGTGTGATATCAGAAATGAGTATTGTGATTTGACGGTTTGTACCTAATGGGTAATGCTAAAATGAAAAATCTTGGATGTGTTTCTAGCGGCAGTGATGAACCTCCAATGTGAGATTGTGAACAAATGATCGACCTAAGGGGTATCTGAGCCGCACCTTCTACTCTATATCGCTAAAATTCAAAGCGCTTGTTTTAACGATATCAACCAATTCATCAATACAATCGATACTGATAATTTGAACACCATCAACGGCATCAAATTCTCTCTTCGTCCAACTCACAATGGCTCTAGTATTCATAGGGATATCATCCCGTACTATATCACGGTCTCCAATGCACCAAAACCTTGGGACGTTGATAGATTTCATCCCTTCTATAATGAGAAAGTCATGTATGGATAACTTCTCTAACTCTTCTGGACCAATCCAGTCCTTCAAATTTGAATCTCTCGCATCAAGTCCAAGAAATATTGTCACTGAGGCTCCTGCTTTCCTATGTTTCCATGTGTCTGTTCCTTTGTCTGGACGAGCTGTATGTATAGAACTCTTTAGAGTAGCAACTGAATAGCCACTCTTCACGAGTGATTTGATGATCGCTTCAATCAGAGTAGTTTTGCCTGTGCCTGAATATCCCGAAACAGCAAATACTAGCATCTCTTCTCTCTCAAACTATTTCACATAAGGTAGTTTCGCTTTGTTTCTTATATTCTGGAGCAGGTTCTAAGAAGCTGCTCGAAGGATGAGCCTTAAAACGGGGTCGTACTTCGTTCGAACTTGGTGAAATCATTCTTGGCTGGCGAGAAGCATGTGGCAGTTGAATGCATCGATGTCCGGCGCGAATTCCAAGATGGCTCACGAGTTATCAAAGTACTTCAAGGGACCAATCTGAAGGTCGATAGAGGTGAATTCGTAGCTATTGTTGGTGCGTCAGGATCTGGGAAGACTACCCTTCTCAATCTCATAGGTGGTCTAGATCAACCAACATCAGGCAAAATTCTTGTTGATGGGTCTGACATTACCAATCTCAACGACGAGCGAATGTCTGAAGTGCGGCGTCACAAGATTGGTGTTCTGTTCCAAGACCAACACCTTCTCCCCATCTTCACAGCTCTTGAGAATGTGGAGGTACCAATGCTTCTCGATGAAATTCCCCAAGAAGAGCGGATAAAACGAGCCATAAACCTTCTAGAGATGGTTTCAGTCGATCACAGGTCACAACACATGCCTCATGAGCTCTCTGGTGGAATGCGATCTCGCGTTGCTTTAGCAAGAGCTCTCGCGAATGATCCTGCAATCCTCCTATGCGATGAGCCCACTGGAGATTTAGACCATAAAACGGGTGGTGAGGTCATCCAGCTGATGAGGGACCTTGCTAAGAAAAAGAACCTCGCAGTTATTGCAGCTACTCATGACCCAGAAACTGCTCGGATGGCTGACAGAATTCTCCTCCTTAGAGATGGTGTCCTAGTAGACGAATTAGTGAGTGACTTCTTCAAACATAGTAAAGTCGATGTGATGACAAGAAAGTCCAGAGAGCAGACTGATGACAAGACAGCTAGCTAGGAGAGATTTGCGTGGGTACACCAAAGAACTCGAAGAACCTCATGACTAAAGGCAATAGGGGTTATGGTATCTCATATGCCCTTAGCGCGCTTAGGGCTCATCCGTTTAGAGCCATAAGTCTGGCTCTTACCCTTAGCCTAGGCATTAGTCTTTTTGCATCCACCATGGTCTGGGGTGATACTGGCATCTATGTGAGCATCTACGAGTATCTTGATGAGAATGTATACCAAATTAATGTCAACTATGAACCAGGTTTTCAACAAGCCCTTAAAATGGCTGAGAGTTATATGGGACAAAGCCAATTCGTAGAACAAACACTTCGCGTCAACTCCACCGTAGGTCTGGTCTGGGGCGGGAATCTCTCCGATAGCATATTATATGACATAGACGATACAGTCTATAGCCAAGGAATAAAAGACTGTAGAGTAGTGTTCGTAGATAACGAGTTTTTAAACAGGACTGCAGCCGAATTTGTGGTTGAGGGGTCATTCCAGCTCAATGAAGGTGAGATTCTTGTATCTCTGATGTTTATTGAATACATACGACAAGTCTTTGACATAGTTCTTCAGCTCAATGACACTGTAGATATTGACCTACTAACCGCAGCTATACCAAGTGATGGACCATTACCTTTGAGTGCACTAGGTCGATTGAGTATGACTGACCTCAAGATTGTTGGCATCTATAACCTACGGACTTATGGCTCGATTCTTGAGCGTGCTCTCCCCTCATATGAAAATGGCCGAGCAAATTGGAACAACACAAACATGCGATATGATGTCATGGGGCTTCGAGATAGCTGTTTTATACGCATCGACTCGATACCTGCAGGATCACTTTCTGAGAATGGATTTTTCAGCGAAACTTTGTTAGTTCGCGCCTCAGCTGATGCATTGGCAGCTAGCGGTCCACAGAGTGTTTCGACTAATCTCTTCGAGCTAGTTTATAGGACCGAAGAGTTGTATCCCATAACTTGGGAAGGATATGACAAGATTGTAGGTCTTCAGAATGTTGTCAATACTTATGTTGCTACTCTAGACCTCTCTATGCTAGCTCTTCCAGTCATTCTGTTGGCTTTGTTCTTCTCAGTATTTGCTGCTGATACCTTCATGGCGCCTCGTAATGTTGAAGTCGGTATCATCCGCTCCAAAGGTGCAAGTTACTCTCAGGTATCCAGCGTGTTTCTCTGGGAATCGGCCGTGATTGCTATTCTGTCAGTTGCACTGGGAATTCTATTCAGTGTGCTTTTCGCACCATTGATTCCTTCAACAATCGGTTTCATGACCTTCGATTGGGATATTTATCTGTTCTATCTGTCCAACACTGTCATAAGTCTAAACACAGTGCTTCGCGCGATTGGCCTCACAGTCCTGCCAAGTATATTATTCATCCTATATCTAGCTAGAAAATCTGCTTCAGCTGAAATCAGCCTTACTCTGGCTGAAGCAACAGAAGAATCAACCGAACAGTCAGAAGCGCATGGATTCACAATTGGAGCTTCCATATTTCTTCTATTACTGGTTGTTGTTATGACACTTATTATCCCACGCCATCCTGTGGTATTCCTACTAGAGCTTATGTTGGGCACAGCTGCCTGGTTCTTCATAGCATTCAACGGTTCTCGAATCTCTCGAGTTGGACTAGCAAAGATATCGAAGCGGCTGTCATTCATACTTGGTCAGAAGAATCTGATATCTGCTGGATATTTGAAGAAGCGAAAAGGTCGAATCATTCCTCTAATGGTTGTGCTCGTGCTAACGATGTCCTCAACCATCACATTTGCTGTTCAATCAGAAAGTCTCAGAGTCGATTTAAATCGTGAAGTTAGCTATGCCTTGGGTTCTGATCTTCGCATCGATTGCACAATTCGTGAATTGAATTTCAGCAATACCCTCGAGGGTTTAGATGGTGTAAATAATGCAATGCCTGTTCTAAGAACATGGGCTCAACTAGGGCCTGATGTGCTTAGTATCGAAGCTCTAAATCCAAATGAATACCTGACGATTGGGAAATTCGATCAGTCAAGTTTCTTTGGTGAATCACCTGAGAATATTCTTTCTGCTTTAGCAGCTGTACCGAACGGGATAGTCTTGAGTGCAGCTCAAGCTTCAAGATGGAACAAAACTATTGGTTCCACTCTTAATCTTGAGATGAGTGGTGCAGGGACAATCCAGATTGTACAATTTAATGTCACAGGATTTGTCTTTAGTGCACCTGGGTTTGGTTATGCCTCAGGCGAATATGTCCCAGCTTCTCCTCTTGGGGCTGGTTTTGGATTCAGTTCTGAGTATGATGGATTTGCATTGACAAACCTTGAGTTCATTGAAGATGCGATTGACAGACACGAAGCTACGCTCTTCATGGCCGACCTTAACAACAATGCTAATCGCACATACCTCCTCAACGAACTCCGAGCGCTATCAGGAGTCACTCCAAACACTCCCGAGGAATTTGATTTGAAAGCGCATTCCCTTCAGACTGCTCTGTTTCTGAACACCATTGAAGGTCTATTCTCTATTGGTTTTGTAATGTCGTTGACTCTCAGCCTATTTGCTCTGTCAATCTCTTTAGGGTCTGTTGTGAGAGAACGTCGTAAGGAATATGCCATTATGCGTGCCATTGGTGGATCCCAGAGGCAAATTGTAGGTATGGTTTTTTCAGAATTCGCTGGTGTTGTGATTGCATCCTTAGCACTGAGTCTCATCCTTGGTGCTGTGTTCGCTTATGTCATGGGATTATTGCTGAATGCTATGAGTCCCTTCTCCAGAACATTAGCTGCTACAATTGCATTTCCATACAATTTCATTGCTTTTGTTCTATTTATTGAAATCTTGGCTATGATTATAGGGGCTTATCTGCCTGCAAGAGAAGCATCCAGAACCAACCCCGCGGTTGTGCTTAGGAATATGTGAGGTGATATGATGACCAAGAAAAAAGAAAATACAGGTCTCAAAGGCAACCCACTCTGGTCACTTGGTTATGCCCTCACTTCAATCAAGAATTATAGAGTTCGCAACATTGGCATTGCATTGGTTCTTGCAATATGTGTGGCTGTCCCTACAACTATATTCGCTTGGACGAACACTGGTTCTCGTATGGCGGTTGAAACGTATTTTGATGAGAACTCGTACCAGTTCAGTATTCAAAATTCTCCAGGAGAATATGACTACTCGCATCTATTTAATGCCCAAAACCTCATAATGTCTAGTCCGTACGCAGAGTATGCACATATCACTCCTAGCACCGTTGGTATATTGAGAATAGAAGGTATAACTCCAAACTGGGATGCATATGGCATAAACTGGCCCAACTATGAATATGGTGTCAAAGACAGTCGTGTAGTCATTGTTGATAATGAAATTCTTGATGTTTGGTCCAACGATATTGAAATTACAGGTAATAAAACACTAAATCCGGGTGAGGTTCTGGTATCTCGGCGATTCATAGAATTGGCAGAGGATATGATGCAACGGACTTTGAGTGTTGACATTGAGCTTGATATCGGTTCTGAGATTAGTATAGACATTCTTCGCACATTCTATTATCCAGCACCAGGAATGCCATTTGATCCACTCCTACTTAATCGTTTGATTGTCAGAAATCTCACGATTGCAGGAATCTACGATTTCACGCGCCCCTCTGTTATCCTTGGATCCTTCTCGTCAATAAGTAGAGGTAACTATATTGTTTCATCTCCAACCAGCGTTTTGGGACTTACTGATTCCATACTGATCTTAAAAGATGATGTTGGAGCTGAATCTGTTCAAAGAATCACTGATGAAGGATTCTTCTCTCCAGTTGAGTTTGTTCGTGGTTCAGTAGAAGGTCTCATTAAAGATGGAGTGACTAATGCAGCTCGAAACCTGCAAAACCTAAAGATACAGATTGAGGAAAGCGACGAGGTTCTATCTGTTTACGGTTTAGAGAATATTGAACGATTACAGACGCATATCTCTACATACCTCGCAAGTCAAGTTTTGATAATTCTCGCAATTCCAATAATGATTATGGGTTTGATGCTCACAATTTTTACATCAGAAACCTCTATTGCTCAACGAAAGGGTGAAATCAGCGCCCTCCGTGCAAAAGGCGCATCCTTCAACCAGATATTTTCTGCAGTTATCTGGGAGTCCCTTGTTTTATCAATACTAGGCCTATTTGCTGGTATTGGACTATCACTCTTGGCTGCTCCATTAATGGGTTCTTCGACTGGCTTGTTGACATTCGATTCTGTTCGATACAGCATCTTCTTTTCAAAGATAATCATTCCACCACACGCCCTCGCCCTAGCTGCAACGATTGCACTTTTCCTCCCAGCAGCCTATCTCCTTCACGTTGCTCGGAGAATCGATGTGGCTGAGATCGGACAACCGACTATACGGCTAACTTATGAGGTTCCTGAAGAAGTCAACATTTGGTACTATGTTTTGGGTCTTGGTGGTACACTCTCAATCCTACTCATAGTCCCAATTCTGTTCAATCCAGTTGGACGTATCGCATTTATTGAGATACTCGTTGCCACAGCATTACTATTCATTGCGTCCTATCTTGGCTCACGAGCCACACGACTAGTCACAGCAAAAGCATCTGAAAGGATGAGTTGGTTATTGGGTGAGAAGAGATTATATCTCACCCAAAGCCTGAGAAGACGGAAAGGTCAGTTCATTCCTCTGTTAGTAATCCTGACATTGACACTCACTACAACAACAATGATGCTTATCCAGACAGCGAGCTTTGAAGACACAATTCAGAATGAGGCAATCTATGCTCTCGGCTGTGATATTCGTATTGAAATCCCAGAACAGCCTCTAAGCTGGGCTAATACAATTGAGGGGTACGGAGGTGTAGTGAGTGCGACTCCGGTTATCGAAGCGCTGTCCTATGTTGGATCGGAAGCAATCTATCTAGAGGGATTGGATATAAGCGACTATAGCGGGATGGGTTACTTTAGACCTTCCAGTTTCGTGAGTGGTTCTTCTGGTGAAACCTTGGCCGCTCTTGATGCTGTAGAGAATGGCATTATTATCAGCACATATCACATGAATCTCTGGAATGTTACACTTGGAGATACATTGACTATCCGAGTTTCTGTAGTAGGTAGTATGATTGATGTCAATTTTGAAGTAGTTGGGATTATGACGAGTGCTCCGGGTTTTGGAATGGCGTCCACTCGTGATCTTGGAGGTGTTCCATTTGGAGCTTACTTCGAGTTTCAACCTGGTCGAGGAGGTTTTGCCCTAGTCAATATCGATTATCTGAAGGACTCTGCTGGATACACTACCTCGAAAGTCTTCTTTGTAGACACGACTTCAGTCACAGATGCAGCGGAACTGATTGAGGATGTCAGTGCAATTCCATACTCATCTGTCTATACGAGCGATACAATTGAGTTCGGCGCTGACACTGTTACAGGACTTTTCCTTGCTGGTATCGAAGGTCTTACCTTGTTCAGTTTCATAATGTGTGCGAGTATGGCGATAGCAGCAATTGCTCTCTTCTTGGGTTCTGCAGTATTAGAACGAGAACCTGAATATGCATTATTCCGTGCGATTGGAGGAACTAAGAAGCAGATAGTTGCACTTGTGTTTGGCGAGTTTGCAGGTAGCGTGCTAGCTACCGTACTTGCCAGTCTTATTCTTGGAGTATTATTTGGCTATACAATGGCTTTGCTAACATTTGGAATATCCTCAGTGTGGCCAATTCTCCCAAAAGTTATGACGTTTCCACTCTTTGTCATGTTCCTTACAGTGGCACTCGAGTGTGTAGTAATGATTGTGACTTGTTACTTCCCAGCCAGAAGAGCTGGTAACACAAGTCCAGCTGATGTATTGAGAAATATGTGAGGAAGTAGAAATGAATACGACAATAGAATCCGAAGAAAGACTCGACCTCTACAGTGAACTGCCAGATGATGTAGTAGTCAGTGTAAATGACTGTTACAAAATATACAAGGCGCAGGAATTGGAAGTGGTCGCTCTCAGTGGTGTGTCTCTCCAAATTCTTGAAGGCAAGATAATGGCAGTCGTGGGCCCGAGCGGGTCTGGTAAGACAACCCTGATCAATGTGATAGGCGGTATAACAAAAGCCACTGTTGGTAAAGTGTATTGGGCTAATCTAAGGACAGACATCACAAAACTAAGTGAGAAGATACTTACTGAAGCCAGACGGAATTTCATTGGATTCCATTTCCAGCTGAACAATCTACTCCCGCATCTTAATGCTTGGCAAAATATCGAGCTTGCAGCAAGGATTGCTGGTGTTCCTAGACAAATTCGGAAAGAGCGAGTAAACAGACTCATCAAGCTTGTCGGACTTGAAGAACGAAAGCGTAACAAAGCCACCACACTCAGTGGGGGTGAGAAGTCACGGGTAGCAATTGCTAGCGCGCTCGTTAACCTCATAGATACTGAAGGAAAAGGCCTTGTCTTGTGTGATGAACCAACCGGTGATCTGGACCCTGAAACTGGTGAACGAATACTCGATTTGTTCCAAGAGCTTAACGAAACTATTGGGACATCATTCTTCATCGTCACCCACAGTCAGCAAGTAGCTTCTAAAGCTGACATCACGGTTGAGCTCCGTGATGGAGTTATCTCTGGTTTTCATCAAGCGGGAATTGATCTCGACATGCTTGACACAACTAGAATCGTCCGTTTGGATGATAAACACAGGTTGCCCATGCCTACAGACTTGCTGGATATCGCTGGCAACCCAAGGGAGTTCAAGCTTAACTACAGGGATAATAAGTTCATCTTGGAGCCTCAAACAGGTGAAGTTGTTAATCAAATGCGAGAGAAAAAGGTCAGGATTTGCCGAGTTTGCGGTTCAGATATTCCTGCTGGCAAATTCATCTGTCCGAACTGTGGTAGTCAAGTCACAGTGTAGTATCAAACTCAATAACGGCTCGGTTCTGGCGAGTCACTTCTCTTGAATAGAGAAACAAGCTGTTCGATACAAATCCAGGTGTCCATGTATTTGCGTATGATACGTCGTTCTCTTTTCAAAGTCTTGACTCCACTCAGCTGTAACTCTTTGTCGATGAGCTTGTGGATTTCCCTGCCTTTCTTATCAAAATCTGTAAGGATTAATACCTGTCCATCCTTTCCTGCCTTGGCAACTATTTCCTCTACCAGTTTATACCTAGGTAGTCTGGTCTGAGTTTTAATTATAGGCGCTTTGAGACCTAGACTTCGAAGCACAGTCGCATCTCGTTTTCCCTCGACGATGACAAGTAAATTTTGGTATTTTGAATCAAGTGTTTCTATGGTTTCAATCAGAGCTCTTTCATTCTCAGTCAGTCTTCTAGACTGTCTGAGTTCAATAGCCGCGGTTCTAGCAATCTCAGCTTTCCCGCGCAACGAATCATTGTTCTCTTCGGTCAATTGTGACACCGGACATAGATTATGGTGTTATCGCTACCTTCATACTTTGCCCTTCATTCATTAGTTCCAATGCTTCTCTGATTCTCTCTAATTTCATCTCGTGCGATATTAGAAGTTCTGTGTTTACATCTCCTGCAATGATGAGTTTGAGTGCTTGGTCCACATGTCTCGGTTTTAGGTGAAAGACCCCTTTAATTGTCAGCTGACCATAATGAAATCTCACTGTGTCTACTTCGAACTTAGTTCCTGAAGCAGCGCCTCCAAATAGGACGGTAGTCCCAGCATCTCGTGTCATCTCTACTGCTTGTTCCCAGGTCTGAGGTATACCCACTGCTTCAATAACAACATCCGCACCAAAACCGGAGGTTTCTTGCTTGACTCGTTCTACTGGGTTCTCTTTCGATGGATCAATGATTATGTCTGCTCCAGCTTTCTTTGCGATATCTCTCCGAAGTTCTGCAAGGTCTGCAGCTATCACAGTAGAAGCACCATGTTTCTTTGCCAACATAATCAACATCTGTCCGATGGGACCAGCTCCGATGACTGCAACAGTGTCTCCCAGTTTAATGTTGGACTCCTCAATTCCATGAACAACACATGCCAATGGCTCTGTGAGTGCTGCATCTCGAAAAGCAAGTGATTCAGGAATCTGATGGGTGTTCCACCTGACTACCGGTGCTGGAACTCGGATGTACTCCGCAAAAGCTCCGTTTACAAGGCTGTCTTTCAGACTGGCGCAAAGATTTGGCATGTCCCGTTTACAAAAGAAACAATCACCACAGGGAGCTGAGTTAGTAGCAACAACTCGCATTCCAGATTCGAAGTCCTTCACGCCTTCCCCTACTTCTTCAATGGTTCCTGCATATTCATGGCCAAAGAGGGCTGGAGTGTGTTTGATCAAAATTGGATGTCCTCTTTTGTAAGTCTTAACATCAGTTCCACATGTCAATGCTGTACCAACTTTGACCAATAGTTCTCCTGGACCAATCTCAGGTATATCGGTTTCTTCATACCGAACATCACCGATATCATAGTACATTGCAGCCTTCATCTTGCGAAACATGAGCCAATTCCCAAAGCAATGTTTCCTAGTCTGTTTAAATCACTTCCTGAGTGTCTAACCACAATGCTTAATCACAATGAACCAAAGCCTGAGAATGGGCGGACTGTCATGCGAGTCAAGTCAAAATATCCAGAGCACATGGAGTATCAAGCAACAAGCGTGTGGGATGGAAAGACTGGTGGAACAATCACTGTTAGTGATGGCCACCAAATTGAATACGACACTCCAAAGAGGTATGCTGGACGCGGAGAGGGTATCTGTCCCGATGAGATTTTTGTTTCATCAATACTTGGATGCCTGAATAATACCTTCTTGGATTTTCAACGTCGATTCGAAATGAATCTTAAATCTCTCAAGTTGCAGGGGACAGCATCTGCAAAATTTGACGGAGAGGGCTACAAGATTACTGGATTCAAAGTGTCTGGTGAGGTTATTGTTGGTGAAGATGAGCTCGAGACAGGAAAACGTTGTGTAGAGCTAATGAAGAAGTTCTGTCATATAACTCGAACAATAAAAGATTGTATCCCTTTTGAGTATGCAATTTCAGTTTTTGAAGAATGAGTCATGTTTCAAGTTTTTTCATCAGTTCCGCAATTCTTGACATGTATTCCTCAATGTTTGTCCATTGCCCGCCTTGAAAGAAGACGCTTTTACAGTATTTACATAGCCAGAACTCAGTGTAGTAGTTAAATGTCTGCTCTGGCACAAGCCCTTCTATTCGTTGTTTCTCGTCATTCTTGATATGAGTCAAGATACCATTGCATTTCGTACATCGTGATTTGGCTGGATCTGCATCTGGTTTGATTCCAAATTTCAAGAAGACGCTTGCAATCTCTTCATCGACACTTCCTCTTACTAGCATGAATTCAAGTCCTGCGTCCTCTGCTCGTCTTGCTAGAATAGCATCCGAAGTCAATAGAATTCTGCTTTGTTCTTTTGCTATTCGTATGAGCTCATCATCATGCAACTGGGTGGAATAGAATGTATCATTGCCTGTGAGTCGTAACCAGGCTGCCAGCTTTCCTAACATTGCATCTACAATGAACATCATCATGAAGTGTCACCAAAAATAAGATGTTCTGCATTTCTCCACATGACTCTCTCAATCTCATCCTCTCTGATTTGCTTGTATCCTTGATCTAAAAGCTCTGAAGGAATCTGAAGTCCGGTGAAGAATGTGACCCATTTCTTTAGGGACATTGTGTATTCGAACAGCGGAAAATCACTCCCAAAGTGCATACGATTGGGGAACACTCTCAATATCTTAGCATCAGCAATCATCTGGTACAGTTTCATTGGGACTGTAGCTGCAAAGCTCTGCCAACCAGAAACATCAACCGATACGTTTGGATTCTTTGAGGCAATCATCAGCGTTTCATCTTGCCATGGATACCCTACATGAGCAAGTACTATTTTCAGATCTGGAAAGTCTGCAGCAACTCTATCTACATAGACGGGTCTGGCATATTTTACGTGTTTGTGTCTTGGAGTGAATCCTTGGTGTATAATAATTGGTATATCCAAGTCAGCACAAAGCTTGTAATATGGATCAAACTCTTTATCGTCTGGATAGAACCCATTTGGTGGATACATCTTCCATCCTCTGCATCCCTTCTCTTTCACTGCACGCTCTAATTCTTTCAGTCCTACGTCTCCTCTTCTTGGATCAAGTCCAACAAATGTCATTATGTTCGGATCATCTTGTACCTCTTTGGCATGCCAATCGGTCTTCTCTGTCAACGATAATGGCATTTTTTGGTGAAATCCACTATCAATGGGAAGAATGACTGCCCTCTCGATTCCACTTTCATTCATTGCCTTTCGAAGAGTTTCAATTGTAGAGTCAAGGACCGGCTCGACGCCCAATCTTTCAGCAGCAACGAGGCGTGATTCCCTATCTCTCTCGCTGATGATATCCCTTGACCAAGTATGAGTATGAATATCAATTACTTTCAAGCAATCCCCTTCTAAATCTCATCATGAACTCTTTCGAGGTTTTCAACAACCTCGATTGAAACAGTGACTCCTCCAAGCTCCGTATAATGGATTGTTCCATGATAATCGCTTCCTCCAGTCTGAATGATATCTAAATCCTTGATAATCTCTCTCACCTCATCAGATGATCGATGTATACCCAAGAAACTATAATCATAATCTACCTCAATACCCAAAAGCCCTACGTTCATGAGGGTTTGTATGAACGATAGCAAGTCTTGAACTCTGATAGTCAATGGATGTGCCAGAACTGGCACGGCGCTGACTGACCTCAGGAGTTTGGTTGCTTCTAGTGCTGGCATTCGTTCTTTTTTCACATATCCTGGCTTATCATGGGCTAGATATTTTTGAAATGCTTCTTGTGTGGAACCAACAAATCCTTTCTTGACCAATAGCTGGGCAACATGAGGCCTTCCAGGACTTGAAACACCTACGATGTCATCATAGAGTTCGTCTATGGAGATGTCAAGTCCCAAATCATTCAGTTTTTGAATCATCTTTGGAAGTCGGTTGTGTCTTGACGCTCTCAGATATTCCAATCTGTCGTTAAGAGGTTTGGAGTCAAGAGGCACGAAATACCCTAGTATATGGACCTCTCTACCTTCGTACTCAGCACTAATTTCAAGCCCTGAAATACGTTTCAAATCGTCTGATGCTTCAGCTCCCATGAGTTCTTGTATCCCATCAAGTGAGTCGTGGTCAGTTAGTGCAATACATCCAAGTTTCATTGCATCAGCTTTTCTGACCAGTTCTGATGGCGAATCACTTCCATCGGAAGCTGAGGAATGAATATGGAGGTCAGCACGGGCTCTCACCATGAGCAGCCTCCCACTGTAGTGTTTCTACAAGTCTTCGAACTTTGTGGCAAATCTTTCGTATTTCCTCACGAGATACGGTCTCACCTGATGGACAATCTTTATCGATAATGCACTTCCTTTTTCTCGCATCATAAATGATTGGATAGTATTTACAGCCTTCAGGTCTATTCTCGTAAATGCGACATAGTTTCGTTTTAGGGTCATAGAAGAAGCAGATTCCATTTACATTTCTGAGTTCGCAGAATCCTGCATTCACGCGTACCATGAAGTCTTTTCTATTGTAACCCAATGCTTCAATCCTTTCAACATCTTCTCTTGTCAAGGTCATCTCAGTTTCAGTACAGCAGAAACGCACCTCTTCACAAGATCCGTCGTGGTTGCAAATAAAGGGGGTCAAAGTATCTTATGCTCCTAGTGCATCGGTCAGATTGCGGTTTAATGGGTCATCACGCAGATGAGTCGTTCACCATCCCTACTTCATCATCATCCCGACAATGATGAAATAGCTGGTGCTAGGCTAAATATGCTTTCCAAAGATGAAATTACCCAGATCTTTTACTCCGATTATCATGAAGCCACACTATGACCGCTATCTCTGCGAAAATTCCTGCCAAAAGAACTCCTTCCAACTTGACGGGAGGTAGAGTTGGTTGTTTGAAGATCATCTCTTGCAAATCAACTGACCTCTCTAAACCTGTTTCTGTCCAACCGATCTCTACAAGGACACCAGAGTCCTTGTCATAGCTTACATTCGCTGAACCACTTATTTGGAGTATACAAATCCAACAGTCATATCCATTCACTACCCATGACCCGGATACCACCCCGCTATACTCGCCAATATCAACTGGACCTAAGAGTTCCCATGTGTCTGTATTCATCGCCAAAGGAATATCACAATAGTAATTCGCACTCAAAACCGCTCTCATGTTGTTACGACTTGTAACATAGTATAGAGTATCTAACCTCGATTCTGATGTCCAAACTGTACCACTAGTCAATACCATTTCATCGAAATCATAGTATAGAGTCACACTCCCAAGCTCGTCTGGGTTGTCAGGAGGATTTCGGTAGATGATGAGTATACTAGCTGAACATACAAGAAGGATGCCAATAACTACTATCAAGACTTTATTAGAAATCTTCTATCCCCATGATTGCTTTCCTTGTGAGGCTATAAATATGATGAACAAAATTGATGGAGCTAGATGTTTCTCCTAGCAAGTCGCCGAGATGGTGAGAGGTTCTCTGTCAAATCTTCGACATTTTCACCACTTGGAAGATTTTGAAGTGGAAGCCTTTTACCAGTGATCTTAAAGTAAGCGTTAGCCCGAACTGCGTGTATGTATGCCATCAAGTCATTTGGTTGAGATGCAGCACCAAGAAGCAAGGCACGTCGCTTCCCAAACACATCAAGAAGTTTTTCCATTATCTTCATTGCAGTTCTATCCAAAGTAATTTTCTCAGAATCGCACAAAAGGATTGTTATCGAGTCATTCGCACTCAGCCAAAGTGCTATATACTCTCCAAAAACATCCTCCGATAGCTTCTCCGCAGGTGTTGACGCTTCAAATGCGCATCGCGATAATTGACAAGTTCAGATGCAGACCAAAAGACTGCACTCATGAGTGCCAGCGGTTCTGTCCGCGAGTCAGAACTGGTGATGAGACCGTCATCTTTCCTGATGGCCAGGACAAACCACCAGTCATAGTGGAATCTCTATGTTCAGGTGAGGCTATCTGTGTCAAGAAGTGTCCATACAGTGTCATTCGAATCGTTAACCTGCCTGAGGAGCTTGAGAGCGATACTAGCCATCGCTATAGCGTAAATGGGTTCAAGCTTTTCAGACTCCCCATTCCGAAAGATGGTCAGGTGCTCGGTCTCATTGGACCAAATGGTGTTGGGAAGACAACTGCAATACGCATTCTTGCTGGCGAGATGCCTCCAAATCTAGGACGGTTTGATAATCCTCCTGGGTGGGATGAGATTATTCCAGCATTTCGTGGTTCTGAGCTGCAACCTTTCTTTGAAAAGATTCAGGCTGGTTCACTTGTCCCCATACTGAAACCTCAGAACATCACCGATCTTCCCAAGGTCAAAGACCTTGCAGATAGACCTATCAGCGAACTTCTGGAATCATCTGACTCATCAGGTCGCTTGAAGGAACTCAAAGATGACATGAACCTTAATGAGATTTGGGACCGACCAATCAAATATCTTAGTGGGGGCGAGCTGCAACGAGTCGCAGTAACCGCAGCCATCGTACGTGATGGCGACATCTATTTCTTTGACGAACCGACAGCATACCTTGACGTACGAGAACGCCTTCGGATGGCTCGTGCAATTAGGAAGTTGACCTCTCTTGGAAAGACTGTGATTGTTGTAGAGCACGACCTTTCAATTCTCGACTATGTTTCAGATTTGGTTTGTATGTTCTATGGAAATCCCGGTGTTTATGGAATTGTATCACATCCACATGGAACTCGTGTCGGAGTGAATATCTTTCTTGATGGATTCATCCCTGATGAGAACATGCGTTTTCGCGATACAGCGATCTCTTTCAAAGGAATGACTGCGGATGATGACGGGTATCTCTCACGAGAAGCTATGATCGAATACGGGGACATGAGGAAGAGCTTTGAGGACTTCACCCTTGAAATAAAGGGCAGTCGTGTTTCGAAAGGTCAGATTGTTGGCATTCTAGGTCCAAATGGAATTGGCAAGACTACGTTTGTTAGGATGCTTGCGGGAGAATTAGATCCTGACGAAGGCGAAGCACCTAAGAAGACGGTCACTGGTTTAGACCTTAAAATCAGTTACAAACCACAGTACATCCCAACAGATTTTGAAGGTAATCTGAGAATGTATCTTCGGGCAGCTGGTGGCTCTAAGATTGACTCTGCTGATTTCAAAACTTCAGTGATTAATAAGCTTGAACTTGAACATCTTTTAGAACACCAAATCCAAGACCTTAGCGGAGGCGAATTGCAGAGAGCAGCCATAGCTGCATGTCTTGCTCGAGAAGCTGACATTTACCTACTTGATGAACCATCTGCATTTCTGGACATTGAACAGAGACTTGCGAGTTCACGTGCCATTCAGAGGATGGTCAGAACCAGTATGAAGACAGCATTCATAGTTGAGCACTCTATATTGATGGCTGACTATCTTAGTGATAGTCTTGTGGTGTTTGGAGGTATTCCTGGCAGATCTGGTGTAGCGTCTTCCGTTAGAACACTTCGAAATGGAATGAATATGTTCCTGAAAGAAATGGGTGTGACTTTCAGAAGAGACCCTCAGACTGGACGACCACGGGTCAACAAGGATGGTTCAAAATTAGACTCGCAGCAGAAGGCATCTGGCGAGTACTACTATGTAGGTAAGGGTGAGTAGTTCAAGAACCCTGAGTATGGTATGAATGACAAGGTAAAGCCAACTCTGGTGTGTGCCAATAATGTTTGCTAGAACCATTTACAGTGACCCGATTCATATTGCTGCAAAAGACCCATTGACGACGATGTACAATGGCTGTTTTTGTGCAATGATTACAATTCTGACAATGTGATGACGGTTTAATACACTGAACAATCTTCTTCTCCTCGTCTGTTGGTCTAATGTTCAATAAAGGTGGGGATTTGATTGAGGAGTACATCCGAGGAGGTATCGATGCAGCCTTTATCGAATTTACATCTTTCCCTAGTATTTCGGAGAGTAAACTGTCTAGATTGATTCTCTTAAGAAATCTAGGACGATTTACAATATAGGAGAGTGGTACAAGACTGAAGAATAGAAGAAGAATCAGGAAGGGTTCTATGATCATTGTTATGAAACTCCCCAACGGAGCAATTAGTGCCATTGTTATAAATTCTGTGGAGTTTCATGTGCTTTGAGCAGTTTGGATATTTCCACCCCGCTTGGTTATTGCCAATCTTGGAGTCTTCTTAGTCCGCGAAAGCGTTATTTTTCCGGCAATGGAACCCTTTTTCTTTTCGGTACTGCAATAAAGACAGGTATTGCTTTCTATCTTAGTTTTCGACTCCAGTGCTTTTTGTCTGCTTTCTCCAAGTCCATTTCAGCCAATATTTTCACTGCCTCATTTCCACACTTGATTACTTCTGTTTCTCCTTTCACTGCAAATTCATCACGTACTCTGTTTGCGTATACTGCACATGCTGCACCTGTCCTGAATCCGTAAATGTTGCCCAGTGTGAAAAGCGTCGCTGCTTCCATCTCGAAATTGGCCACGTTAGAACTTGTGAGGTCTTTGATTAGGGTTTCACTCATGTTTTGTGTATAGCCCCCGAAACCAGGACGAGATTGTCCAAGATAGAAGGAGTCAGTTGAGGCTGAGATTCCAAGATGATATTTAACTCCAAGAGTTTCTGCTGCTTCTATAAATGCTAGAATGATCTCATAGGATGCTGCTGCTGGATATTCAGGTCTTACATACTGCTTGCTTGTGCCCTCTAAACGAACAGCAGCAGTTGAGATGATGATGTCACCAATTTCAATCTCTTCTTTCAAAGTTGCACATGAACCAACGCGAAGAAATGTATCTGCTCCAACATTTGCTAATTCTTCGACTACAATAGCTGTTCCCGGACCGCCAATACCTGTTGAACATGCTGAAATATCTGCACCTTTGAATTTTCCAGTGTGTGTGACGAACTGCCTGTGAACAGCTACTTCCCTTGCCTTATCCCAGAGCGAGCTAATTCTCTCTACCCTTTGAGGGTCTCCAGGAAGAAGCACGGACTTTGCCACATCACCCTCCTTCAGTTCAAGGTGATACTGCTCTCTCTTTTCTGTGGTTGGTCGCGTTGCAGAAATCTTCTTGTTAGTCATATGAAATCACCTCTATCAGGCGTCAACACAACGATTTGTTACTTTCGTATCACTCGCTAAGCATATAGGGGAAAGCATCTTCTAGTGAAGAATGTTTGGAGTCAATTAACATGTCAAAGCTCGACGATTTACACCATCTGAATTTGGGAAAGCGGACACGACTTCATAGAATGATGTATGAACATGGTCCTGGAAATGGAAAACTCCTGATATTGCCCATTGATCAAGGGCTGGAGCACGGTCCAGTTGATTTCTTCACTGAGCATGATTGTCTGAATCCAGAATATCAGTTCAGACTTGCAGTGGAAGGAGGATATTCCGCCATAGCCTTGCATTTAGGGTTGGCTGAAAAGTATGGTCCTAAATTTGCTGGAAAGATACCTATCGTACTAAAAATCAATGGAAAGACACGTATCCCTCCTGCAAATGAACCAGTATCACCGATGACCGGATCAGTAGAAGACGCTGTCCGAATTGGTGCTGATGCTGTTGGATACACACTTTACGTAGGAAGTCCAAAACAACATATCGACTTCACACAGTTTCGAAAAGTAAAGAAAGATGCTGAACGTTATGGAATGCCAATAATTGTTTGGGCATATCCAAGAGGCGATGCTGTTGAGGCAAGAGGAGGTCGTGACTCTTTATATGCGATAGATTATGCGGCTAGGGTGGCGAATGAACTTGGAGCTGATATTGTCAAGCTCAATGTGCCAATGACGAGCGCAAAGAGTAGGTCTATACAGCCACCGCCCTATGACACACTCAACCTCAGTACTGAGGAAATGGTGGCAAAAGTGGTGCGTTCAGCAGGCAAGGCATTGGTCATGTTTTCAGGAGGCGGAATGGTAACTGATGATGAAGTCATCGAACGCGCTAAGATATGTATAGAACAAGGTGCTTCTGGACTGATCTTTGGTCGGAATCTATGGCAAAGGGACTGGGATGATGCTCTGAAGATGACCAAGACCCTCAAGGACATCATTTTGCAGGTCAAAGAATCATAATTCCCATTTGCGTGCTTTTGCCTCAGATAAGAACTATTATATGGGTAAAGAATAGCCGAAGGACACAGCGAGCTTCTGTTCTGGAGCTCTACTATCAAGATACGGAGCGAGTTTCTGATGGTTGAAACTACCATTAGCGTAATTAAAGCAGATATTGGGTCACTGGCTGGTCATGTCATCGTACCTGATTTTCTATTCGAATTAGCACGAAGAGAGTTGAAAGAGGCAGTCGATAAGAAAATCATCAAAGACTTCCATGTTGCTAATGCTGGTGACGATCTCGAATTAATAATGACTCACAATAAAGGTGAGGGTGCTGAGGACGTTCACAAGCTAGCTTGGGAAACCTTCATGAAGGGTACTGAGCTTGCTCGTGAAAAGAAAATCTATGCAGCTGGGCAGGACATGCTTGCTGACACCTTTAGTGGTAATGTGAAAGGAATGGGTCCTGGCTCAGCAGAGATGGTGATTGAAGAACGCCGATCTGAACCTATTGCAGTATTTATGGCTGACAAGACAGAACCAGGTGCATTCAACCTTCCACTCTACAGAATATTTGCTGATCCATTCAACACTGCAGGTCTTGTTATTGACCCTAATCTTCACGATGGTTTTAGATTCATCATTCAGGACATTATGAAGGATGTTCCCTGTTTCATTGATATGAAAACACCCGAGGAGTCTTACGATGTTCTTGCACTTCTTGGAAGCACAGGTCGTTATACAATAAAGAAGATCTATCGTGCAGATGGAATGATCACAGCATCAGTCAGTACTGACAAACTGCATGCTGTTGCTGGTAAGTATGTTGGCAAAGATGACCCTGTAGCAATTGTTAGGGCTCACTCAGGACTTCCTGCAATGGGTGAAGTACTTGAAGGATTCACTTTACCACATCTGGTTGCAGGGTGGATGCGTGGATCACACGCAGGACCACTTCTTCCTGTAAGCCTCAAAGACTCACGATGCACTCGGTTTGATGGTCCTCCACGTGTTGTCGGACTTGGATTTCAAGTTGCCAATGGCATGCTTGTTGGCCCTGTAGACCTATTCGACGATGTGGCATTCGATATCACACGACAAAGAGGTATGGAGATTGCTGATTACCTAAGACGCACTGGCCCCTTCCAACCTCATCGACTTGGTGAGCATGAGATGGAATACACCACCTTACCAAAAGTACTCACACGATGTGAGAATCGGTTTGTTGAGGAAGAGATCGTGCCCAAAGGTACGGCCAAAGATACCTCTAGCTCAGCAGAGTAAGAGAGAGTAGGACATTCCGTTCCTTTCTTGCATATGAAAAATAGGAAGTAGGTGCCTAGCTAACCAGTCCTCTTGATGATGTGATAACCGAACTCCGTTTTCACTGGCTCTCGTGTCATCGCTCCAACACTCAGCGCAAACGCAGCCCTTTCAAACTCAGGCACCATCTGCCCTTTAGTGAACCAACCTAGGTCTCCGCCTCTCTTTTTCGAAGAGCAGGAGCTATATTGCTTTGCTATTTGTCCAAAATCCTCGCCCTCTGCAATCCGGGTAATCAATGCGAGGGCTTGACTGTGCTTGTCTACCAAGATATGGCTTGCACGAATCTTGCCACCTTTTCCTTTCGACATGAAAATCACCTTGAGTGCGAAGTTCACAAATATATGCACTTTCTTAAACTTGTCCGATGATTCACCAAACCGAGATTTTATGTCGAGTCAAGTTATTACCTAGATTCTTGAAGGTTGATGCTAAATGAAAGCAACAGTATTCCACGAGCATGGTCCTTCGGAAGTGTTGAAGTATGAAGATTTTCCTGACCCAGAAACGGGTCCTGACCAAGTGCTTGTAGATGTAAAAGCAGTGGCGCTTAATCATCTTGACCTATTTGTGCGAGGTGGGATTCCTGGTCTCAAACTGGAGATGCCCCACATTCTCGGCAGTGACATATCTGGAGAGGTTAAGGAGGTAGGAAGCAAAATCAAAGCAGACTTTCAGCCTGGTCAAAAAGTTGTCATTGACCCAGGCAGTTCTTGTGGGGTGTGTGAGTATTGTATCCGTGGAGAAGAGTCACTTTGTGCTGATTATGGAATCATTGGAGAGCACTATCGTGGAGGGTATGCAGATCTCATTTCAGTTGACGCTCAAAATGTAATCTCTATCCCTGAAAATACCAAGCTCGACTTCAATCAAGCAGCTGCTGCTCCGTTGACCTTTATGACAGCATGGCGTATGTTGATATCTAAAGCGCGAATAAGACCAGGTGATGATGTATTGGTACTTGGGATTGGGGGAGGAGTGGCTATTGCTGCGCTCCAGATTGCTAAGCTTGCAGGAGCTCGTGTGATTGTTACAAGTTCTTCTGATGAGAAGTTAGAAAAAGCAATTGATCTGGGTGCTTCAGTTGGGATAAATCATCGTGATAATCCAGACTTTCACAAGGAAGTATGGAAACTAACAAATCGTCGAGGCGTGGACATTGTGGTTGATTCCGTCGGAGAAGCTACTTGGGAAAAAAGCCTTAGAAGTCTAACAAAAGGTGGGCGATTAGTTACTTGTGGAGCGACATCTGGTCCAAATGCAATAACTAATGTCAACTTGGTATTCTGGAAACAACTCGAAATAATGGGTTCAACAATGGGGAGTCGTTCAGAACTTCGTGATGTCCTGAAGCTTGTTTGGAATGATGAGCTTAAACCGATTGTGGATCGTGTTTTACCTCTATCTAAAGCTAAAACTGCTCATGAGGTGCTAGAAAGAGGTGCGCAATTCGGTAAGATTGTCCTAAAACCATGACCTACCTAGTAATACCCTGATACGCATCACAATCAGACACCCTTTCAAAATGTCCTTTGTATTGGAATATCTTGGTGTAGAATGAGAGTCGTCACGATATGTCTCCCAGAGTCCTACGTTGAAGGTGTGGACGAACTAATTGTCCAGAACAAATACCCCAATCGATCAGAAGTCATTAGAATTGCTATACGTGATTTACTTGTTGATGAGCTCTGGGGTGATCGTAAGCCCTCTAACAATCTGCCTCTTGTTGCACAACTTCAGAAACTTACACAAGTGCAGGACCTGCAAACTCAGCCGTCAAGGTAGATACAACTGAGCTAACTTTTTCTACAACTACATACTACAAATGCAAGAGCAAGACGGGGACAAGTATTGCTCTCTCTTGATTAGGAGCTATGCGAATATGTCAAGATTCTTCCGACGAAAAAAGAAAGATGATGAAGAAACTGAGTCAAGACCTGAGGACGATATCGCCACTGAAATTAAAGAAGAAGTTCCAACTGAAGCTGAAGTGATTGAAGAAAAAGAAGAAGAAAAAGTCATGGAACCTGCTACCTTAGAGCCTGCACCAGAAGGCAGAGAGGATACAATCCCGTATCATGACTCGATTCAAGCTCGTTTGGTGTACATGCTTAACGATCCCGTTATGGCTGATGGTCTTGAGGGAACACACGAGTTCATGCTCGAGTTCATGGCTATGGGTGAAAGGTTCTGGATAGCAAAAGCTCCACTCGGACAGATTGAATCCAAAGTTGGTAAAGCAACGGATGAGGATGCGCACATTAGAATCTCGAATGATGCGGTTGCTGAATTGCTTAATGCAGCAACTTTCTCCCATTTCTCAAAAATCTACTTGAAATACTACAAGGCCTCTGAAGCTGGAAAATTTATCAAGATTGAAGCACGAAAGCCAATCACTGATTTGAACCGAAGAGGATATGCTCGGGTTCCGGTCTTGAAGTTACTTATTGGTGCTGCAAGATAAACTGACCCACCTGACTGACATTTCATACTAGCAATAGTTTAAAATTGGGTGTTATGTCCCTTCATGTGTTCAGGGGGTCATACCTTGTCTAGAATCAAGACTCCAGTAGTCATAATTAATTTCAAGACATATTCTCAAGCGACTGGTGAGAATGCAGTTGCACTTGCGAAAATGTGCGAGTCTGTTTCGCAAGAATATGATGTGCCAATCGTAGTTGCTCCTCAAATTACCGATCTTTTCAGAATCGCTCAGGCTGTTGATATTCCTGTGTTTTCTCAACATATGGATCCTGGAGAACAAGGAAGATTCACTGGCCATGTTTTAGGAGAAGCCCTTGTTGAGGCTGGTTGTTCTGGAACACTTCTCAATCATTCTGAGAACAGGATGCAACTTGCAGATGTTGAGATGGCAGTGACAAAATCACAAAAGCTGAAACTATACACGGTTGTGTGCACTAATAATCCCGCGGTAAGCGTCGCAGCGGCTACCATGAAACCAAACTCAGTAGCAGTGGAACCCCCGGAACTCATTGGTACAGGAATCTCGGTTTCTCAAGCCCAACCTGAGGTGATTAGCGGAACTGTTGAGCTGATTCGGCGTGTAAACAAGGATGTTGTCATACTTTGTGGAGCTGGTATCAGTAATGGGGATGATGTGTCTGCAGCTATTCAGCTAGGGTCCCAAGGAGTCCTTCTAGCTTCAGCTGTAGCAAAGTCCGACAAGCCTATTGAAGTCCTCAAGAGTCTCATAGGTCCCTTACGGAAATAGAACATTCCGTATGGTTTTTCACCCATCATAAAACGCTGTGAGTAGGCGAGTCAATTTGAAGGTGACCTTGGAATGTGCTCACTGCTTGCTCGAGAGAGCAGTCAACCAGGTGAAGCTAGCTACTAATGACCAAAATCTTAGAATGAGAGTAATTGAGGCTATGACCCAATTCCTTAGTGAGAACTTCAATAGTGATGCAGTTCCGAGTCATATTGGTACTGACAGAGACCTGCTTGTCCAGAAAATGACTGGTAATGATCCCTATAGAAACCTTAAGCATCAGTCTAATGAACTAGCACTGAACATTCTACCAGAACTCCAGAAGCTTGTAGATGAGCATGATGATCCGAAAAAACGATTTCGTACAGCCACTTTGATTACAGCAGCTGCTAATGCAATTGAGTTTGATGTATCCGGTCGTGAGTTCAGTCTTGATGAGCTACGTGGTATTCTTGACAATGTTGAAACAGACCTTGTGATTGATCAAGTTGATGAATTCAGAGCAATCCTTGATAATGTGGATGAAGTTCTCTATCTAATGGATAATGCTGGTGAACTCGTATTAGACATGATTTTAATCCGAGAGATTAAGCGCTATGGTGTAAAAGTTGTTGCTGTTGTAAAGGGCGGGCCAGTACTAAATGATGCGACAATGATTGACGCTGATGAAGTTGGACTATCTGAGTGTGCCGATGAAGTACAAGATACTGGCACAGCTGCAATCGGAGTGAATTTGGAGCGTGCATCTGAAGAGTTCAAGAAGTTGCTCTCATCTGCAAGCCTAATCATCGCAAAGGGCATGGGTAATTATGAATCACTGACAGAGGTTGAGCCATCATGTCCAACTATCCATATTATGCGGACAAAGTGTAACCCTGTTGCACAGCATGTGGGTGTACCCAGGAATAAGAATGTCGTCTTAATACGAATGCCAAAAGTTAGCATCTAGCTGGGTTACGCCATATCGTCTTTATATGGTCTTAAAGCTCGAGCCAAATCTCCGGACTCTGTGAACTCAACTTTCATCTCGGGAAAATCAAGACTGATAACGTCTCTTAGTCGCTTCATCCCTGGTTCTTCTGTAGCAAATGTACCAAGTTCTAAAGTATTGATTCCTTCTTCATTTGCAAGCAATCTAATTTCTGGAGAAAGTTCCCCTGTGACTAGTGTTTCTAAATCTTGATTCTTTGCATTGACTAGCTCTGGCATGTCCACATTACTTCCTGCAATGACTAAGACATCCTTGACCTCATCATCTAGATCTCCCGAAAATAGCACAGTATCCAAACCCATTTTTCCAGCAATGTAATTCACAAAGCCTGACTGGTTCTTCACACCCGGTGGTTTACAGACTCTTCCTATAGCCACTAACTCACCATAGTCGCTTTCAGCCATAAACTCACTTGTCCTTTTGATTCCAAGAGATTCCACAAGCGCATCATTCAATCCATCTCTTTTACAGAGCCATCCACTTCCGATAACATACGAGGATATGTAATTCTTTGTTAGTAACCTGACTCTAACAAGGTCCAAGCCCGATATTCTATCTACTGCAAAAGGGAATAATGGCCGATATGTTATTAGAAGATTTGCCTTGTCTTGTGTGGCTTTTGTGACCACCCGTGCTGACGGATAAGTAGCAATTAGGACCCTATTGATTGTCGTATTTGTCTGTTCTGTTTCAGTCTGAGGGCCTATCTCGACTCGGCTCTCTTGTCCCCAAAGTGTATACTCTTTTGGCGATATTTCGTGCAGGCGTTTGACAAGTTCTAGAAGATTGGTCATGATATCACCGCAATCCGCTGCGAACACGGACTGCAATAGTATCCCTAGTCTTATTCTTTTGCATGAGTTTTCAATGAGTCAGATAGGGCTATTCGGAGTCTTCCTCATCAAATTCCTCATCGTCAATATCCTCATCATATGAGTACAAATCTTCGAGGTCTTCACTGATCTCTTCCAGTTCGGGCTCCTCCTCGATTACTTCGAGTTCAGATTCCTCTACAGGTTCTAAATCTTCTTCAAAAACCTCTAATTCAGGCTCTTCTTCAATGATTTCGAGCTCCGGTTCTTTCGTCTTTGGTTTCTTAGCAGGCTTAACTTTAGTTTTCTTCTTTTTCTCAGTTGTAGCCACCTTTACTGTAGCGACGGCTTGTTTTCGCTTTAGTTTCCAAAGACTTGTCTTAGCGTCACGAATTTTCCGCATCCGTCTAAAATCAATCTGCTCAGGATTCTGGGTCTTTCTGAGACGAGTCAATTCACGTTTGATGGCTTTTTCTTTATTTACCATGTCGTATCACCGTCGCGTTCACAGCGTCACTTTGTGATTGTTTTATAACTGTGTCGGGCGCAACTAAGACAAGCCTTTTCTCCTTCATTGTTGGTGCAAATGATGTGTAATCGAAACCTGTGGGTGGTCTCGCGATGAGCAAGAAGAAGCAGCGTGAGTTTGTTAGTATCCGTTTTCGAATTGAGAAGGAGCTATTGGATCGAATTGATCAGCTTGCAGGGGAGAGAGGTCGTCAGAGGTTCATTCATGACGCGATAGTATGGAGATTGGATGAAGAGCTACCACCAATTGTTTACGATTTAGTACGCGATGTAGATGAATTAAAGAACAGAGTGAAGCATCTTGAAACCTCACGTTCCACCAGTTTCCAGTTAAGCGAATTGAATGACAGAGCTCGCAATGAACTGTGTACAGATGAGCTGGACCGTAAACTTCTAGCATATTTCATCAGGAATGAAGGCGCAACTACACCTGAATTGGCTGAAGACCTCCTCGGTGATAGTGAAAAACGACGGACAATTCTTGACAGAATCGATAGGTTGAACAATCGTGCACAATCCCTTTTTGGCGCCCCAATTTTGGAATATAAGAAAGGGTTTGTTAAGAACAAGCGAGGTGCATGGTGGATTAAGAGTCTAGAACATATCATAGTCTAATTAAGCAAATCTTTAAAGAACTCAACAATGACAAGCTTTTGGGGCCGTAGTCTAGCCTGGATAAGGCACCAGCCTCCGGAGTTGGGTATCCCCGGTTCAAATCCGGGCGGTCCCGCCACCAAAAATGACTTCGTTTTATACTCTCGGAGTTTAAAAGACATCAATTTACAGAATATTGTGAAAGTGAGGTTTAACACATGAGTTTCTCACAAGAAAGGGGATCGACAACAGAGCGTGTTGTCAGTAGATTCGCGAGATACCTCAATGGACCAATGGGGAAATCTGTCCTTGAGAATTTAGAAGAGGGCGAACATTTCATTCTGCAGACATCAGAGCACACTTTCCGCGTCACAAAAAAGAAAGGTCGTGCCATTGTAGAGCTTCTAGAGATACAGCTTGCATGATGATTTACAAACAAATCAACGGGTCTATTTTTCATAACGAAGACTCTATAAGTTGAATAAGGTCCCTCGTTGAACGGGGCCGTAGTCTAGCCTGGATAAGGCACCAGCCTGCGGAGTTGGTTATCCCCGGTTCAAATCCGGGCGGTCCCGCCACTCTTTCTTCATTTTTACCATACGATTCACACGACACGAAGCTTAAATGTGGTACAAAAATCGACAACAAGTGGAGAAATAATCTCCCAAATCTCTGAGAGACCAGAAACATGCAATTCACAACCCAAAGACTAGACAAAGTGCATCGTGCCATGCGTAGGGAGGAGATTGCTGCATTAATTGCTACACGCAGACAGGACATCCAATACCTAACTGGTTTTCAACATCGGGGTATGGATGTACCAATTGGTTGTTTAATTACCGATAGCCACCAACCCCAGCTAATTCTACCTGAAACACATGAACTAGTTACTTCTCGAGAGTCGATGATCTCTAAGGTACGTGCATTCAATGAACCAACATTAGATGGCTGGTCCCGAGGTCGTAGCACCGCTTTCTGGGAACGAGTTACGAGTATTTTGAAGGAATTAGGTTTTGCAGGCAGTATGATTGGATTGCAGCATGACTGGCTGTCAGTACAAGAGTTTGAAAGATTAAAACAATCACTTCCCGAGGCTGGGTTCAAAGATTTCTCTCCGAGTCTATGGAAGCTCCGACAAATCAAGGATGCTGCTGAAATTGATGCAATACGCAGAGCTGTAAACATCGGAGAGATTGGGATTAGAACTGCTCTAGAGATTGTCACTGCTGGGAAGTCAGAAGAGGAAGCTTCTCTTGAGATTGAAGCCGCAATGCGGGTGGCTGGTGCAGAAAAACGAGGAATTCGTGCTGCAGTTTTATCAGGGACTCAAGCTCATCTTCCATTTGCGGAGCCTGGTGCATCGAGAATTAGCAGTGATCAATTTGTATCCCTAGATCTTACTGTGAGTCACTCTGGATATTTTGGCAAAGTGGCTAGGACCATTCATCTTGGGAAACCATCAAATAAACAACGGAAACTCTTCGAGTATGTAGTCAATGCTGCACGTTTGCTGGAGAAAAGACTCAAACCGGATGCTCAGATAAAGGATGTAGCTGAGAAGACCCTGAAGAAACTAGGTAGAAGTTATCCTTCTGACACCATCGTACAGCCACTAGGCAACTCAATAGGCCTTGATCTGTACGAGCCCCCATATATTGTACCTGAACTCCAGCAATCTCTTCGCTCTGGAATGGTACTCTCAATTCAGCCAACTGGATTTGCAGCCGGTGTTGGCACTGTCAAAATTGCTGATGTTGTCTTGATAACTGAGGATGGTTGCGAGAACTTCACATCTCTTGCTCGAGAAACCATATAATCAATCGGGCTGTTGCCATCTCCTTAGCTTCATGAAAACTTGAGTAATTGTTTCAGCTCGAATCGTATGATTCTCTACCTCTTCCCTTGATATCTCTCTTATCTGAGCTGCAGGAGCTCCCGAGTTTAGTGTTCTCGGTGGAATAACAATGTTGGGCGGAACAATACTGCCCGGTGCCAGAGACACACCTTCGCCTAGGGTGGCACCATCAAATACAACACTTCCGTCGCCAATACTCACATTATCTCCAACATAGACTCCATGAATTGCTGCAGCTGTAGAAATAATGACATTATTCCCAATTATTGCTGGGTTCTCTGGGTTGTGCGCATGAATGACAACACTATCTTGAATGCATGTGTTCTCACCAATGCGGACTGAAGCTTGGTCTCCCCTAATGACCGCGCCTGGCCAAATGTTTGCTCCAGCACTTATCTCAACATCTCCCATGACAGTTGCTTGAGAACTGACATAGGCTTGCGCATCAATCTTTGGTCGTTTATCACCAAATGGTAATACTGGCAAATATCACACCTCGATTCTATCTAGAATAAGACCTGTCGTCCAGTCATATAAAATATCATGCGATTTGTTGGTGAATCAGTTATTGCTAAGAAAATATTTGATTACATCCTCATAGTGTTCAGCTGGTCGTAGTCCGGTAAGACGGTTTAACTTCTTTTTCTCACCTGTTCTCTGATCAGTTGTTTCATACTCAGCTGGCTTGCCATCAAAGAAAAGAAGGACACAAGGTATTGCATGAATTTTATTTTCTACTGCAAACTGGTAGTACTCCTGTGTGTTCACCTTCAGGAATCTGACATCAGGATTATCAGCATATTTCATATCAAGTTCTTCAAGAATTGGTGCCAACGCATGACAAGGCTGACACCAAGGAGCCCATGCATCAACGAAAAGGAGTCTGGTCTTATTCATCACTTTCTCTAGCATATCTGGTGAAACATCATCGACCATGGTTTTTTGATTACTTGGCAGCCTATGAATCTTATTTGACACGCAATTCACATTTTTTGAACGAAATTAAAAGATGCAGAAGATCTCTCTAGTTACTCTTTAAAGACAAATCCTACATCTTTTACAAATGGTGTAATATAGAGAAGAAAAGGCAAAGGGGAATATTCCCCTTATTGGTTTATGCGGCTTCTTGAGCTAGAAGGTTATCCGCGATTTGTTCATAGACTTCTGGTGGCATCACACCAACGAGTTTGTCCATTTTCCTTCCGGACCCATCGTCGAAAACGACCCTTTTACCCTCTGAATATACCAAAACACTAGGAACCCCTGTAATTTGGTTCTCCATAGAGAATTCACGATTTTGATCAACATCAATCTTTACGACCTTGAGCCCTCGCTCCTTAAACTTCTCCTGTACTTCTTCGAGAATTGGACTAAGTGTACGACAAGGTCCGCACCAGGTCGCCCAAGCATCAACAAACACTACCTTATGACCTTCGATAATCCTTGGCAAATCATCGGAATTTATGTTTTCAACCATTATGTCTACGCTCCCGTCTCCGGCACGAGTCGGTTGTGCATGTTCGACGCACAATCGGTTATAAGGATTGTGTTATCACCTAGTAGTTCATTAATTCCTGTCAGTGCCAAAGTTTGATAAGTGCCAGTCATTGGAACTGATTTCTAGAAACCTTGGTGATTATTGTGCCTGTCCTACACTGTTCAAAATGTGGCTCTCGTCTTGATTTCCAGAGAGTTGGAGATATTTGGACAGTGACATGTTCCACTTGCAGTGTAGAGGTTTCAATCGGTGGAAAAAAGACTGACCTTTTTGATGCATATGAAGCATATACAACTCAGGTTCAAGCAGGCACTGCACCAACACTCGCTGACCATAGAAAGAAGAAGTATCTTGGATCTGGTGCTGATACACCAAGACGGCGGCGTCGATCCCTAGAACCAGGAGCTCGAGTTCAGTCCAAGGAAATAATTGCTAAACTAGTGAATGAGGGGGGCTCAAACCTTGACGATCTCTCAGAACCGCTTAGGATACTCTTGAATAACGGACGAGATTATCTTGTCAAATATCAACTAATACCTGCATCTGATGCTGAATACGGCATAGATACTGACAAACTCAACATACCAACCAGACTAAAGGAGTACCTTCAAAATCGAGGAATCATCACGCTTTACAAATTCCAAGAAGACTCTTTCAATGCTATTGAAAATGGTGAGAATCTTGTAATTGCAGCTCCCACAGGTCAAGGCAAGACTGAGGCATTTATCCTCCCAATAATTAGAAGGCTGCTCCTCACAGTCCGCGAATCGTTTGAAAATCCTGGAGTTCGTGCATTGCTGGTCTATCCTACAAAAGCCTTAGCTCGAGACCAGTATGACAAGATTAAGCGTATGTGCGCAACCTCGAACCTGACAGTATCAATTTTT
Source organism: Candidatus Thorarchaeota archaeon (assembly GCA_016840855.1). Lineage (GTDB taxonomy): Archaea > Asgardarchaeota > Thorarchaeia > Thorarchaeales > Thorarchaeaceae > SMTZ1-45. The sequence goes on from JAEORO010000008.1 coordinate 35,138, forward strand.
GATGGCGATGTTGCTCAAAATACTCGAGAGCGAATATATAATTCCCCTCCTGACATAATGCTAACAAATCCTGACGTTCTTCACTATCACCTAGGTTGGTCTGAATCTCGACTTGTGCCAATACTACGAACAGTGCAGTTTGTAGTTCTTGATGAGATTCATCTCTACACAGGATCCATGGGAACGAATGTCTACTACATTCTCAAACGTCTAGAACTCGAATCTGGACGTTTCCAGAAGATTGGTGCATCTGCTACAGTATCAAATCCTAAGGAATTTACAGAAATCCTCTTTGATTCTGATGTTCGACTTGTAGAGTCCAAGTCTGCTAAACGAGGTCCAGTTCACTTTATGATGTACTATCCAGGAATGAGGAGCAAGTACAGTATGATTGTTGACCTTGTTAGCCAGCTAAGACAAGGTGATTTCAAGACACTTGTTTTTGGTAATACCCATTCCGAGGCTGAAGTCCTGAACATGCTTATTGCAGACACTGGTGTAAAATCAATGGTCCATAGGGCTGGACTGCCAAAGAAGTATAGGAGTGAAGTGGAGGATCAATTTAGATCTGGAGACCTCCCGGTTATTGTTTCCACGCCAACTCTTGAGCTTGGCATTGACATTGGTGATTTAGACAGTGTTGTCAGTATGATTGTGTCAATAACTAGACTAACTCAACGAGTAGGGCGTGCGGGACGGAAAGGGCAAGAGAGTGTAGCTATACTTGCACTTCGAGAAAATGATCCTATTTCCTCCTTCTATCGGCATGAGCCCGACAAGTACTTCTCAGACATAGATGCCGCATATATGGAACCAGAGAATGAGGTTGTTGGCTATTACCAGCTCATAGCTGCAGCAATGAGTGGAAAGTTGAACTGGTTGGATTTCAAGCAACATAGAAATATCCTTGAAAAGCTTCAAAACGAGGGCTTGATACGCCTCCAAGAGGATGGCAAGGTTCGAGTCGTTAACTTTGATCAAGCAAGAAAGGAATGGCGTGCGTACAGTATCAGAGGTATTGGAGATACAGTTCAGATTAAGAGCGGGAATAAGGGGCTTGGCGAAAGGTCAATGCCCATGGCTGCTCAAGAACTTCATCCAGGTGCGATATACCTCCATGGTGGAAAGAACTACCTGTCAGTGGATTTCAAATATACTCCCGGATTGGGACGTGCATCCGTTGTTCCGCATGCCAATAGAAGTGAACACACAAAGCCGCTTTATTCGACTATGCCCCGAATTATAGACATAATTGAAAGAAGCAAGATTCTTGGTTTGAATGCTGTATATTGTACACTTGAAATGACTCAGACTGTTGAAGGCTATGTGAAGAAGGAAACACGATCTGGGCGAGTCCTGAACAGGTTGAGTCTTTCAACACCACTAATCTACAAGTATCACACTCGTGGATTTGCTTTTGCTGCACCCGAGCCAGTTCAAGCAGTGAATGACCATGTATCGGGGAAGTTAAGTAGTCTGAAAGGTCCTCGGATGGGTCCTGCAGAGCTCTATGGAGGTGCATTCCATGCCCTTGAGCATGTTTTGATTGAGTCTAGCGATATGCTCACCGGAGGAGGCACTCGCGAGATTGGTGGCGTTTCTATGGGTGATTCAGGAATAATTTTTGTTTATGATGGCAGTCCTGGAGGAAATGGTGCTTCTAAACTGCTGTTTACAAAACTTGACGAGGCTTTCAAAAGATCGAAAACTATCCTTGAGAAGTGTGATTGTAAAACGATAGATGGATGTCCTCTATGTACATATTCATATCACTGCGGTAATAACAACAGCCCCCTATTCAAACAAGGTGCTCTTGAAAGCATCAAACGAATCCTCGATAAAGTTGAAACAACTGTTGATACTGAGGGATACATAGGGTATCAACCTTTGGTCTAATGAGGTGTTTAAATATGGTTGAGTTTCGTGTAGGTCGTGGACATGATGGGCCTGCTCGTGTGGGTGAGTATATCCTAGGCTCAACAACATATTCTACTCCCCTCCTAACTTCCTCTTTCATTGCCACTGACTCAATCATTGCTTATAGGACACATAGTCGAGACAAGCCTCTCTCAGAGAAACCTATGTTAGTATCAATCCCCTTCACCGATCAAATCATCGATCCTACAGTATCAGATATTCCTGCCTCTGATGCCATCATTCTTCCATCATTGGTATCTCTTGCTGCAGTCAGTCATGAAGCAGCTGAATTGGGTCTTGATTATCAGGAGGAAGTTCTAGCAAGAATATCTTCAGACATCGATCAATCAAGGATTATAATTCGCTTTCCTTCTGAAGCTAATCCTGAATCATTAGCGAAACTAGCTAAACTAGGTGCTCATGGTGCAGCATTCTCTTTCAATGGCCAACTGGGCTCTCACGACTTTGGGGCTATACATCTTCGAAGTTGTTTGCCTCTCCACATGATTGCTTTAGCTGTAGGTCGAATTGAGCCTGGACTCATACCCCTTCTCTACTATACTGGGTTTGATGTCATTGATATTGACTATGCAGAAGATGCGGCTGCAAAATCCTTGAGGTTATGGAAAAATGGATTTGAGGAGATAGAGCTAGGAAAAGAGCGCAGGTATTGCTCATGTCCAGCGTGCGAAAAGCTTGATGGTGCCAAACAAGAGGACTTGCTAAAAATTCTTCTAGAGCACAATCTTTCCATCTACAAATCTACTATCTCTGAAGCCAAAGAATCTATGAGGCACGGTCGGTTGAGATGGTTGGTTGAGAGTTCCACTCATAACAGCCCAGCCCAGGCCTCTCTCGTTCGATTGGTCAATAGAGAACTCTATTCTTACATCGAAGAGTTCTCCCCTACAACAGGACCAGATGCACTACCTGTAATTGGCTCTGAATCCTATAATGCGCCAGTCGTTCGAAGGTTCAGAGATTATGTGGCGAGTAGATACTCTGCTCCAGGGAATAAACCTGTCATCCTACTTCTGCCATGCTCAGCAAAGAAACCTTACTCCGATTCCAAGTCCCACAAGAAATTTTCTGCTGTAATTGAATCTGCAATGCTTGGAATGGAGTCGAGAATCGCTCAAATCATACTGACATCGCCACTCGGTTTGGTCCCTCGGGAACTTGAACGTATATATCCGGCGGGGCAATATGATATTCCTGTCACAGGCGATTGGGACACTGAAGAAATCAAGATTGGATCCAATGCGCTTGTGACTCATCTTAAGAAGTTCAGTAATTCATCAGTTGTCATTGCCCATGTGTCTGGAGGCTATCTAGATATAGTTCGAACTGCTGAACCCGATATTGAGCAGAGCTTGATTTATACAACTCCTGAGGATCGCGCAACGAGCAGGGAGTCATTGAGGGCATTAAGAGACTCACTTACTGAGATGAAAGACATTCTTTCTATCTCTGGTGGTCCTTACACCGAACTAAGGGAAATCGTATCAGCAACTGCAGACTATCAGTTTGGGAAAGGAGCTGGTGAAGTGCTAGTCCCAGAACATGCGCATCTTAGGGGAAAACCCTACAAACTCATAATATGTAGCATTAATGGAGTACAGGTCTGTTCATATGTAGCAGAGAGTGGAACCCTATCCCTCACACTCGCTGGAGGAAAGCTTCTTGCTCCACTCAATAGATACTGGGTACGTCTTGATGTTCCGAAGATTAAGGGGGGGTCCATCTTCGCTGTCGGTGTTCAGGAGGCTGACTTTGCTATCCGTCCCGGAGATGAGGTCATTGTCATTAATGAATCTCGTGAGGTCATTGCAGTAGGCCGTAGCGAGATGTCTGGTCGTGAGATGTGTGAGTTAACGCGAGGAAGAGCTGTTTCAGTTCGCCATAAGAAGGAGTGAGGGATTGCATGGAAACTCTAAGAAAAATCAACGAAGTTGTTCAACGCGCCAATATTCATGCTCGAGGGACTTCACTCAGACAAAGAAAGAGACGTGACCTTACACGTCCATCAGCAAAATGGATAGCGCCTGCAAGAGTTGGTCGGGAACAGGGTACAGCACTCGCAGTAGTCTTGTCAACTATTGGATGTGCTCATGCCCTGAGTGACGCTGGAGGTTGTACAATGTGTAGCTACCTCCTTGATGGTGTTCAGGAGCAACCAACATCTGAACAGATAGTAGCTCAATTCAAGTCCGCAATGATGGAACTAGATATGAAAAATGGTCCTCTATCTGTTAAGATATACACAAGTGGTAGTTTCTTAGATAGCAACGAGATTCCTGTGGAGGCGAGGTCGAAGATTCTGGGAATTATTGCTAAGGACGACCGAATACGTGAAGTCGTTCTCGAATCACGACCAGAATACATCAATGACTCAACTCTCTCCGATATACGATCAATTCTTGGAGATCGCATCATAGAGATTGGGATGGGTCTTGAAAGCGCTAGTGATGTAATTCGAACAGTCTGCATAAACAAGAATTTTGATCTTAAGATGTTTAAGGATGCCCTGAAGACCGCCAAGAAATTTAATATTGGTATTCGTGCCTATGTTCTACTCAAACCTCCATTTCTAACAGAACGGGATGCTATCTTTGATGCCATCTCTACAATCAAGGAGGCAAGAGCTCTAGGCGTTACAACTGTTTCCCTAAATCCCGTCAACGTACAGAAGGACACACTTGTTGAGAAACTCTGGATGAAAGGCAACTATCGACCACCTTGGTTGTGGAGTGTTCTAGAAGTACTTCGGGACGCTACCCTTTCATCCGATAGATGGATGAAGGTTGTTTGTGATCCTGTTGCTGCTGGTAAGAAACGCGGGACACATAATTGTGGTAAATGTGACAATAATGTTGCGGAGGCAATTCGTCAATTTTCACTTAACCAGAATCCAAATGCTCTTCAGAATCTCTCATGTGACTGTATTAGTCAGTGGAAACATATTCTAAACCATGAGGATTTTTCCTTAATCATTCATAGATGAATTAGTCTTATGAAAAAGGTCATAAAGAAAATCAAATGGCGCTCGTATGTTTTCAATAGTCTGGAGTGATTGAGAATGTCTCGATATGTGACTCGGGTGTCTGTCTGGTTTTTCAGTGAAGGTGCCTCTCCATCTCAGGTTATGAGGAAACTTCTTGATTTGGGCTTCAAACCTGTTAGGGGGGCTTATGATTTCGTATATGAACACAGTAATGAGAACATGTCTGAAGCCGATCTTGGGAATGCAATTATTGAAATCTCAAATGCATTGCACAAAATGCTCGCAGGATTCAAGGTTTTCTACAATCTTGATACAAGTCTTTCCAATGGAGAAGACGATTACGCTCCACTCGAAGATATTGATGCAGAGTTAGAGAAAACCCGCAAAGAGCTCGAAGAGATTGAGAGTGAAAATGAAAACATAACGCTCTAGATTGGGGAAGGAAAATCCCTCACCCAATCATTACAAGCTCTAGATACTAGATTGAAGAAACTTCTGGCTCACGGCGTTCGTATTCGCCTTCGCCTTGTACTGTCACGTTGATTTTCTTTTTATCACCGGGGTTCATCCGTGTCCAAGTCCAAGTCATTTTAGAGCCATCACTAACAGATGTGACTTCAGGTTCCTCATCTTCAGGGTCTGTTGAAACATACTCGAATCCTGCTGGAATCCAATCTGATACTTGTATATTCTCAGCAGTCACCTCACCATTGTTAGAAACAACTAGTACGACAACATATTCACCTGCCCCAGCTCCCTTGTTGATAGCTTTCTTTGTTGAGATTGCGCGTTTCTTGTAGATTACTCCAAGCTTATGTCCATCAACAGGGCTCTCTACCACTGCAGGAATTCCTGCTGGTTCTGTGTTTCCAGTGATGATGACTGGTGATGGGTATTCTTTCTCTGGTCTACTGCGCCAAGCCATAATGGCATAATTGATCTTGATGCTTTCCCCAGGTTCTAACTCGCCAACAGAGGCCTGAAGATTCTCAACTCTGAATGACATTTTGTGGGGTTTCTCCGGATTTTGATCCTCTGGATCTATCACAAATTCATAGGGACCAGTAAATTCCTCTCCCCTAATCCAAACAGTGACATGTTCACTTGTTGGAGGCATCACATCATCAGGTAAATTATCCTCAATTGTGATCTCATTTAATTTAGCAGAACCATTGTTAGTCACTTCGATTGTGACCTCAACAGGGGTTTTGTCAAAACTACTAACTGATGATGGGTCGAAAGTCTTTGTATAATCAATACTATACACAGGGATTATTTGAGGTGTTTTCTCGATGGTTCCAAGAACTCTCTTGGTGACAGCCTTTACAGGTGTGTAGATTATGTCTTGTGTGCATTTTGGAGTTGATTTGCTTCCGACTTCAAAAGTCGAAGTCCATTCCTGATTAGGTTCCAATTCAACACCAGGAGTTTCCTCTATCATCTTCTTTTTCTCACTCCCGTCCTCAGGAGTTAGGAAAACTTCCGCTTTATCCAATCTAACAACAAGGTCGCTTTCATTTGAACATTCAAGTGTACATTGCCAAGTATTTGGTTCAGTTTCAGCAGTTTCGATTCCCGTCAAGAACTCAGTGAGTGCAGTCAGATCTGGATCAAGTTTGGATCTCTGCTGTTGCTCACCTCTATAGGTGATAACAACGTCTCCTGCTCTCTTCGGTTCGTTGTCTTCCACAAACCCTGTTGCTTGAATAATAAGTGACGAGGACTCATGAGGATAGACTACAAAGTCTTTCCAGACAACTTGTTTGGTTCCCTCATCATATTCAGCAGTGCCTGATTTAACAGAAACGACTTCTATATTCGAGAGTTCAGGAGGAATGGTTTTGTTGAGAATTATATTATCAAGTTCACCATCAGTCTGATTGGTGACTGTAAGTGTGATCTTAACTGGATTCTCTTTTCCTCTTACATATGCCCAGTGAGGCTCATCTGTTTCTACCGTGCCGCATGTGTCAAATGTCTCTTTAAAGGTTAAAATTGGTGCGTCAACTGTAACTCCATAGTTGGCTTCCCATTTTTCACCTGTGTCTATCTCACCGGCAACTAGCGTTTCATCGCTAATATCCGTGTCACCGCGTGTTTCTCCAAGGTGGACCTTCACATTCCAGATACGACTTCTTTCTGACACATTGTTAACACTTAGAACACCCGAAGTATCTATATTATTCAACTCGGATTTTTCACCGAGGCGAACCTTTTCCGATTCTTCGAGGTCAATTACGACCTTCCTTTTTTCACTCATTCAATGCACACCCATTGTTTGCAATTTCCATTTGGGAATCTTCTGACTGTGTACCGGACCTCACAGGAGAATATCAGTTTAGCTCGTATCTGAACTCATTTCCTGCTGCCCAGAAAACCTCTAGGACTTGGTATGGTTCCATAACTACTGGAGCAGTTCCTTTACCAAATTGTTGGATATATTTGGCGAACTTCATCGGGTCCTGTTCTGATGTCCATCTCATAGGAATACCAATTCTTGGTTTTGCATCGATACACAAACTGACTGCATCTTTGACTTGAAAGACACCATCACCCCCAATTGGCACAATGAGGACATCCATATCGAATTGTTCGAACGGACCGCGGATTACTGCATCACCAAGATATCCTACTTTCATGTTTCCAATTTCAATGTATAATCCGAGATTGTCAATATGTCCACCTTCTGCCTCATCAATTCTTGAAAGCGCATAAGGTGTGATTTTCAGATTAGGAATCTCATATGGGACTTCTGGTTTCAGAACATGAACCAGCCATGGTTTGACTCCTCTCTCAGAAGCCTTCTCAGCTGCTTTTTGGTTGCCTAGGAACCATGCTTTTGAATTGACCGCGATGGTTGCTGAATTTCCAACAGCATCATCAGATTGATTCGTTGCAATGACTATTCTCGTACTGAAGTCATCTGGAACGATAGGTTCCCCATCCCAAATTCCGGGGTTCAAGACCACAGTCGTTTCGCCATGCTTGAGTGCGAATGAAGTTCTTCCAAAGTACATTATTTTAAGCAACGAATCACATCCCGTCAATTTCCACTGGCACGGTCACACCAGAATGACTGCTGCACTACTTTCGTTGAAACTGTTATTAATAAGCTAATTTCTAACCTATGTGAATATCTCTCAGAATAGGTAAATTAAAGCGTATTACCATCGATATTTCGTCACTCTCTGGATTGTAGAGTGCTAGCTTTTTATGACACTGAAAAGACAGAGATTCAGAGGTCCTGCAAATCCTGCAAAATTGTAGATGGCGAGTTGGAGTTTATGTTAGACAAGATTCTCACTGAGAAATTCAGAAGAACATTGAAGATGGTATTCACAGACATTCAAAATCAACAGGACCGACGTGATGAACAAGAGTTCGCAAAAGACGAAACACGCATCAAAGAGCGACTGCTTGATACTTTCACGCCCTACCGACCAGATGTAATTCTCGACAATGACTTTCGCATTGCCGCAATTGATGGTTCTGGCTCTGACAGCTTGATGACCCTAGATGATATTCGCATTCATCTCATTAGTACATCGACCATTATAGTAGATACAAATACACGATCTGAGAACTTGTTTTCACCACTTGAGCGAAGCACCTTGGAGGCTGAATTAGGTGAGCAACCTCATGTCGAGATTCATTGGCATTCAGGTGTACGGAACGATGCCCGTGAAAAGTTGGCAGAAACGCTCGCAAACATTTACCCTTTGAAAGACGTTGTTAAACTCACCCTGCCATTTTTCCAAGACTATACTAAAGGGAGGATTTCGTCATTCTCTGACTTTACAGAAACAGAGTATGAGAAACATGTCCCTCGTTTACGAGAGATTGACTCATTGATATCTAGAGAACAACAACTAACAAATCCAATAGTACATGAAGAGATCAGAAAGACTAGTGAGTACGCTGCGGCGCGCAAAGTTTTGATGAGTGACACAAATCCCAAATATCTCCTCTTGGATGGTGCTCTTTCAGTCTTCATGCATTTTGTACGACATTACCCATCTATGCCTAGTGGATTTATGCTTAGAGACCTATGTGTCCTTGCAAGGCAGAAGAATGTGATACTATGTGCTGTTAGCAAGAACCATACAATTCCGTTTGCTCATCGTATTGCAAATATGGCAAGGGATGTGTTTGGGGAGAACGCAAAATGGTTCTGTCACCTGCCTAGTAATGAAGATCCCGAGGGTGGTCTTCATATCTATGAGGATCGGACATACATTCCACCCATGCTTGCAGTTCCATACCTGTATAGTTTCTCTCGGGACAATAGACCCTCGAGAATTGACTTTGATAGAATCTGGTGGCTTGAGAACATATTTGTTCCCGGAGATTCTGGAGCAACACGTGCCAATGAGAAGGCTCTCTTTGCTGAGCTTGAGTTCATGTCAAGAGATGCCAGATGGTATGGATACCCAGTACCACTTGCTCTGGCGCATGAATCATGTAAATTGGGCTATGAGGACCTACGACTAGCAAAAGAAGTATGCATGGATGTCCGGTCTGAAATGAACTTGGAACGACGAGAAGCACAGCCACTTCGTGCTGATTATGATCTATAAACCGAGGAACCAAAAATGAGTTTGGATAAAGAGAAACTTGGAGAACTTTATGGTAAAGTGGGTGTGGGCAACCAGACCTCACTTGGGATAATGGGAAGTAATCGCGATATAAGCGTTGGAGAGATATTTTTGATCTACTCCCATCGTGATGGCCATGAACGAGTATTCTTCTTCAGAGTCCTTGGTCTGGAGAACTATCTACGGCAGGTCGATGATCTTGCTCGTGTAGCTGGAACCTTGATGGTCGAAGGAGATGCATATCTCTCAGGTATTGAACGGAACATGTTACTCTCTGTTGGTGGTCGAATGCTTGGCTATGCAGAGGAGAAGAATGGAAAATGGGTTTTTTACTCACCACGACGACTTCCAGACCACTTAGCATCAGTTTATCGACCAATATCAGGCACATCTGATGAAAATGTTAGAAACATGCTAGAAGGACAGACAGAAGGAGAGATCTACGTTGGTGACTTGCAGGTTGGAGAGGATACATTGGATGTTCCAATCAAAATTCCATCGAAGTTCTTGCCTATGCATGTTGGAATATTTGGTTCTACAGGTGCTGGAAAGAGCAATCTGATGATGGTGCTGATTAAGTCAGTCATTGACAATAACCTAAATGCCTTTAGAAATCCGTCGAAGAAACTCCCTCGGATATCCGGGTTTTGCATTGACCCTCATGACGAGTTTGCCAAAGGAGTTGATAAGTACGGAATTCAACACGTAGTAGAAGAAATGAGTCCCTCAACGCGATCCGAGGTCATTGGAGATTTCTATTACCTTACAACCCATAAGAGAGCAACAACAAGAGAGATTCGGAAATATGCTTCTGAAATCAGAATTCTGTGGTCAGAGATACAACCGCGAGACCTTTACTCAATACGCGACTTCACTCCTGAGATGTCTTCTTTCATAGACTCACAATATTCTGTGGCAAAAGAAGACTGGATAAGTGCGATTCTTAAACTGAATGAAGATGAAGCCGGAGTTCCTGCAGGCACTTTAAGAGCAGTTAAACGCAGGCTTAGTTTTCTTGAGAGGTCTCCTATCTTCATCGAAACTGGGGCTTCCATCCTAAGTGATATCTTCATCGCAATGGAAACCGGTAGAATACTTGTTGTCAACACGAGTCTCATGGGTGACATGGAGCAATTCTTACTCACAACCATTGTTACGCGAACATTATCCGATATGCGGCGAGCTCTAAAGAGTAGCGGAAATCTAAGTGATTTTGAGAGCCAAGGCTTTATGCGACTTCCATCACCATTCTTCAAAAATGTAAAAGATCGGGCTCGTGCGTTTTATGGTCTTGGAGGCGTAAAAGATGACACTCCTGTCCAAGATCCCCGTTCACTTCCAGTCATTCAAGTGACAGTTGAGGAAGCCCCATCCATTCTGAATCCTGAGCTTATGAGAGGTCAATCAGTTTTCAAGGACATCTCGCGTCAAGGACGGAAGTTTAACATTGGTCTTTTAGTTGTGAGCCAGCAAGTCAGCGTTCTTGATAATGTAATATTGAGTCAGATGAACACGGAGATTAATCTGAGACTGGGGAATGAACGAGAAATCCGTGCCTGCATAGAGAACGCAAGTGTGAATATATCTGGGTTTGAAGATGAGTTTCGAGTCATGTCTAGAGGAGAGGCTATTGTTACTCAATCATATAGAGAGCTTCCTTTGCCAATCAGAATACCACTCTTTGATGACATATATGAGAAAGACAGACACAGATACAAGGATAAAGGGTCAAAGAAAAGTGAGGAACACATTCTCTGAGGTTAATTAAATGAAGGCACGAATCGCTCATATCTCAGATACACATCTTGGCACCCGTCCAAGGGATGGCATACGCCCCAACGTATGGGGCGAGGAGATGCGGTCTCAGCTACTTGAGAACGATTTCTATGAGCGGTTCCGAGAGATCTTTGAAAAAATCTCGAAGCTTGACCCCCCGGTGGACCTTGTTGTTCACTCTGGGGATTTGTATAATTCTCCTTGGGAAGGTAATCCATCTCAACCTCCTGTTGTGGCACAGGAAACTGCCATCACCGTTTTGCAGAACTTCATAGAAAAAACTGGGATTCCAGTTCTCATCATCGAGGGTAATCATGGTCTCTATAGACTCCTAGAAGTTTCTCTTTTGGACAGTCTGAAAATGGCTGTTCCAGGTCTCGATATTGCCACACAACAGGATCTAAAACGTGCAGTACGAACAGGAGATCCTCTTGTTCGCTCCTACGATAAATTAGATGTCTACTGCTTTCCCTTCATGGACTACGCTGTTCTCAAATCCGCGGACATGACTACCATTTTTGACGATTGGATAACAACTCACCAGACTCGCATCAAGTCTAGGCCATCAATTGCAGTAGCTCATGGTATGGATATTGACCAGACGCTTTTCAAGACTATATTCTCGATAGGCTACGACTATGTCGCATTAGGTCATGACCATCATCAACATCAGCAATCCAAAAATGCGTGGTATGCTGGATCTACAGAACGATGGAGATTCGATGAAACCCGTCACGAGAAAGGATTCCTCGTAGTAGATATTGAAGCAGGTTCTCTGCCAGTAGTAACGCCTTTCCTCCTTGAGTACCAAAGACCCATCATAAACGAGAAGATAATGATAGAAGTTGAAGATTCTGTAGAGTCGGTGTCAGACAAAGTATTTGCTCTATTTGATGACAAAGGTGTGAAAACGCCATGGGATCCTGAGACTGCTGCAAGAATTCGTCTTGTCTTCGAAGGGAAGGCAACGCGTATGAGTTCATTTGAACTTGGAATGGCTCTTGAATCTCTAAGGATGCGAATCCTATCGAAAGACTCTGAATACAATGTATCACAGTTCTTTTGGAACGTTAAACAATCGGTTGATGAGGAATTCACAGCTGCATCATATCCTGAAATCGAATCCGAATATCTCATCCAAGATCCAGAAGATGATTTCCGAGCATACCTCGAAACCCTTGAGATTGACAAGACGATGGACACGACTATGCTTACAAAGATTGCAGTACGCTCTCTTGAGCATGCTGTTGGGAAAAAACAGGGTCGATTGAGTACAGAATCAGTAATGGAGGATGACAAATGAAAATCCTTCAGCTTAAGATTCGTAACTTCAAACCCTTTAGCAACCTGACTCTTCCTGAGGGGGATGCTGAGCTCCCAGATGGCCTTATTCTAATAAGAGGTCCCAATTCTACAGGCAAATCCTCACTCTTCGAAGCAGTCCTTTGGGGTCTCTGGGGTGCAGATGCAGTAGATCTTACCAATGATGAACTCATCAACTTCAGGTCTACATCGTGCCAGGTAGTTCTTACTTTTCAGGTTGCAGGAACACAATACAAGATCGACCGTTCATATGACCCAGCGAATGGAATGGCTGTTGTTCTTTTCGCAAATCGAGAGAGTGCTTGGAAACGTATAGCCGATAAGAGCAAGTCCGTTAGCTCCAAGCTTGATGAGATTCTTTCCCTTGAGCTTAGACAAGCATTGAGTACGCTTCTGGTTAGACAAGGTGAGGTCGCAGTAATTGCTAACGCCACACCATCTGTTTTACGAGACCTACTTGTAAAGGTCTATGACATAGACTTGCTTCATCAGATGTCAGGTCACCTAGAAAGTTTAGAAAAAGACATAGACTCAAAAGTGAGGTCCCGAGAGTTAGAGTATATACGTCCTGAACAACTCCAGAAACAGATTGAGGAATGTCAGAATCGAATAACTCGTTTTGAAACCGGATTAGATGTCAAGAAGAAGGAGATCATCTCCACCGAAAAGATACTACAAGACCTACCAGATACCGATGTCCTCAAGAAGATTCATGAACTCACCTCTTACATTGAATCCCTTCAACGTGAAGTGGGAGTAAAGCGTGAAGGGCTTGAGGCTGATTTGGCTTTGGCTGGTGTCGTTGACGCCAGCTCGAAAATTCTGAATGCACGATTGGAAGCCCTTGAAAAGGGACGAAAACGAATTGAGGGTGAACGAAAAGCAGCTAAAGGAAAACTACAGCTAATAGACCAAGAAATAGGCTTGATTTCAGGCACTCAAATTGATTTGGAGAGTAAAATAGCGACACTCACCAGTGCCGGAGCAGACGATATCATTGAGTGTCCAACTTGCGCGAAGCCACTTTCTCCTGAGGATCGAAAGAAACTTGTTGCGGAATATAGAAGCACAATTGATGAAGGACTAACCAGAAGAAAAAGAATTGAACAAGAGAAAAAAGATCTCATTGCCGCATCTGATGATTTTGATGACCAACTCAATAGAATGTCCAAGAGTGAAGATGCAGTTAAACGCGTCAGTCAAGGACAAAAAAGAGTCGATCAGGCTAAAGAGAAAGTTGTCAAAGCTGAGGCGGAGTTTTCCACCCTGCTGAAGAAATTTGGCATAAAGAGTGCTGAAACTTTACTCAAGAAATACAAGATGGATACTGTCCTTGACCTGCAGAAGAAGGTAATCTCCTTAGAGGCCACGTTGAAAGCTCTAAGAAAGGAAACAAAGGAGACCGAGGAAAACATTCAGAGAGAGCATGATACGATATCTGAGCTAAAAGGTAAGCAAACGGATATGATACGAATAGGAGCTGAGATTGCAGGCCTCGAGAGCATGAACGAGCATGCAAAGTATGTGCGAAGGCGTCTTGTTAGTGGATTTGTCACTGATTATGTATTCCAGAAACGATTGCTTGGCATAATCAGGGGTGCAACCAATCCATATGTCAAATCATTTACCAATGGCCAATATTCTGCTATTGACTTGGAGCCAACACCTGCGAAGGGCCGTTCAGGTCCTGGACTTATTCTTAGAATCTGGGATGAAAGAGACCAAGCTTGGAAAAAAACTTCTCAGCTTAGTTATGGCGATAGGACTGCCATTAGCCTTGCTTTACGGATGGGAATCAGTCGCACGATGAGTAGCATTCGACCTCTTAAGGACAGCCCTGTAGTGACACCGAGAGTTCGCTCCGTCTTTCTTGATGAGCCTTTAGGAGGTCTCGATAAAATGCGACGCGAGGCTGTAGTAAGGAATCTGATGAATGATCAAAGTTTTGAACAGATCCTTTTGATAACTCATACCGATGTACAAGGTTGGGAAGAACTCCCCGTCATCGATGTCATGAAAGATGGCGCATCAAGTCTTGCAGTTCTCAATATGTAGTTCAGGCACGCGTTGGAACATATATTAATCAGGGAACTATCATCGCATAAACCATGCATAAACTCGAGATTAGCCATGGCCGGATTCGGCAAGTATCAATGAGAGTTGATAAGTGGCTTCTTCGAGTTGGAGAAAAGATTGCAGGATTTCTAATTGATTACCGGTATCTCATCTCAGTGATGCTCATTGGGCTCATTGTCTGGTCAATTGTATTCAATGTAGCAGTTATTGATTACATTAATTCAAGTAGATGGGTCACCCGCAGCGTTTGGTTAGGACCGTTACCTGATCCTGGAACCATACAACTATTCGGATTTACCATCGAATATCAAATTGAAGGATACAGTGACTACTCATTTTACTATGTTCATTGGGGATACAACACTCTTAACGGAGTAATGCCATACTCCCCTGAATATGGGTTCATTAATTTAGAAGGCATTACGAACAATAATGGTGCCCACATGTTCCCTCCTTTCACATCGTATCTCTACGCTGCAGGGATTGCGCTTGGGAACTTCATGGGGTGGACAAACTGGGGAATTGGCTTGTTAATTGCTGCATTTGGCTATTTGACAGCACTCCCAGTCTATGGTATTGCTAGCGAGTTGTCTGAAAACAAGCGTGTCGGTGATGTTGCTGCGTTAACATATCTGCTGAACCCATTGATGCTTTACCATATAGACTTCCTGTGGTTCAATCCATCTCCCTTTGTCTTCTTCTTCTTTGCTGGATTCTATATGTTGATCCGAGGAAAGCGACTCACAGGGACATTACTCATCGTGTCAGCTGC
>JAEORO010000259.1 GCA_016840855.1 Candidatus Thorarchaeota archaeon
AATATTGTACCTAAAATAAAGAAAAATCGGAGAAATGAAAAATGAAAAGAGAAGAAAAAGAACCTAAATTTATTCACTTTGAGAAATTAAGAAAGAAAGGGTTTGATTACAAAATTCATCGCATAGACATAGAATCTTGGAAACGTGCCATAAAACTCGATTTGGGAATTCCAAAGTCATATATTCAGTTGAGACGGTTAGGACGAATTTTGTATAACAAGAAAATCCGTAGGAGCTATTACACCAAAGAGTTCAAGAAACCTGAACGAGGTATACTTACTCCCTTTTTTGAGGAGTGCTTTGAAAGTATTGAAAATCAATTCTTGTGGGGTTTAAAGAATCCCTTTTTGACATCAGCTCAACTTGATGCTATAGAAGCAGATATGGATGCAGATATGCCCAATTTTGAGAATACAAAAGAAACCACCCATTTCGTTCTCCATTGGACTAATAATAGCGCAGACGCCAATGATAACATAGCTGATGAATCAATAATTGATGAAACTGCTACTGATTTAGAAACGGCTTGGACGAAATATGATGATAGTTTTTCGGAACAACCCAATATACCAATTGGTGACAATAAAATCAATATTTACTTCTTCAATATGGGAAGCGACGAACTAAATGGGTCTGCTCCAACTGATCTGGGAATAAAATTCAATGCGCATGTGTGGGTTAATTATCCAGGACGACGAAAACCTGTGTCTGCTCATGAATTGTTTCATCGGTTACAGTTTAATTTTGGATATCGAACAGTATACACACCGATTTCGCCCTTTAAATGGTTTAGTGAAGGAACTGCATCTTGGGCTGAAGTATTTGTTTGGAAACGTGTTAGTAGACCAATTAAACTTGAAACCTTATTTGAAAATCCAGATGCTAATCTATATGACGCTGAATATCAAGCCCTACCATTTTGGCTTTTCTTTGACACAAGACAACGTGATTCAATTTCTGATAATCCAATGAATACTCTGCTACAACAATTTCAAACCCATGGAGACATGCAAAAAGCAACTGAGGATACAATTGCTTCAGATTGGCCTCCGAATAACGTATACAACCAGCTTGATAGCTTTTTTGCATTATTCTCTCGAGAGCGTTTGATTGGTGCATGGAGACAAACACCAACTGGCGGTCAACCTTATGCGCAAATACTCGATCCTGATGATAATGTGATTAATCCCACTTTAACTGTCTTTGATGTCCATTTAAGCTCTGGAGATACATACACCAATACAATAGACTCAGTACCTCAGCTTGGTTCGGATTATTATCGATTTATTCTCAATGCAAATACAGATGGAAAAATCCTAACTATTTCTTCAAATGGGTCAACTCTTGGTGATTTCTCGTATTATGTTGTTTGGGAGAAGAATGGTAGATTTGCCTTGGCCTCATTTCCGTCTGGTGCAAACGAAGACTATGGCTTCTCAGAAACTATTGATTTAAACAAATCTGATAGTATTGTCTTGATTACATCTGGCAGGGGAACAGGTGGCACATATACAATAGATGCGTCAGTGAGTTAATGGATATTATGTGAAGAAGAAATAATCTCTGGAGGAGTAAGTAAAATGAGAGCGGGAAAAACTCTGGATGGATACAGATTGAGAGGATACGCTGGCACAACAGGAGTGTTGCTTGCTATGGATATTCCCCTCAATCTTAGGAATAATCTTTTGGGCTTTTCAATTGAGCGGAAAAAGGGGAATGGCGACTGGAAGTGGTTGCAGGGACTACTTCGTTTTCCTCACCAAGGAATTGATCTCACAAAACCAATCAATTCAAACTTGGCACCTATACAGAAATTTCGCTGGTCTGATTACTGTGTTTATCCGAATACTACATACCAGTATCGAATTCATGGTGCCTATGATGATCCTGAAAACTTGAATTTAGTCGATGGACCTACAATCACTTTGAAGACCGAATCTTTGGGACAAGGAAAACATCAAATCATCTTCAATCGTGCTGCAGCAGCAAGTCAGGCTTTTGCTCGAAAATTCCCTGATGTGAATATCAACGATGAGAACATTGATGATGCAGTACGAAGCAGGGCTTTAAACTGGCTCTCACGTGGATTGGACCAAAAGATTCTTTCTTTCATTGACAGAGCAATTGATGACAAATGGGCAGTAGATATGGCAATTTATGAGATAGAACACAAGGATATTGTAGATCATCTTTTAGCGGCACTGAATCGTGGTGCAAAAATACGAATTGTCTATCATGCAAAAAAGAAGGATAAACAAACTGATATCAACCGAAAATTCTTGAAAGATTTCCCTGATAACGTCACAAAGGTTGGACGGGTCACTTCTTCCATATTCCATCATAAATTCTTGATTCTCAGAAAACTTGAAGGTAGTGAAGAAGGAAATCCACTTGCTGTACTAACAGGGTCAACAAACCATACATTAAACGGGCTCTACCTACAAAGTAATGTTGTGCATGTTGTTGAAAATCCCACAATTGCATCAAGGTATTATGAACTTTTCAAACTACTATTTCAAGGGTGTACTGTGGGAGAAACTAAAAATTTCATTACTTCTAATAATATTGAACTTGAAGATAATGAGCAAGTGCTATTTAGTCCCCGATCTGATTATGCTGATCTCAAAAAAGTTCGATCTATAATATGCAAAGCAAAGGAAAACGTAATCTTCTGTACAACCTTCAAAATGGATCCTTTGGTCATTAGTTCTTTTCTGCCTTGTGAGCCAGGCACCGTAATAAGATATGGACTTCAAAATTCTAGAAGCTCTGTTACAGGAATACACCGTTTTGGGACATTTGTTGCTCCGGCTTATTTGAAACAAGGTCTTGAGGGCTTTCTAAAAGAAAGCACAGCTGGTCAAAAGGGGAACATCTTAGTACACCTAAAGGCAATTGTATGTGATTTCACAACAGATTCACCCACTGTAATCACAGGTTCTAATAATTTCTCTACCTCAGCCTCTTCGAAAAATGATGAAAATATGCTTGTCATAAATGGTGACACTGGCGTGGCAGATACATATGCATGTGAAATAATGCGATTGTATGATCACTATCGATTCAGATACAACATAAAAGAACGAAGTGAAGGGAATCCCGGTGGATTTTATCTAGAAGTTGACGATAAATGGACTAATCCCTACTTCATACGTTCAAGTTTGAAGGAAAGAGAACGGAAAACATTCTGTTCCAATATTCAAACTCAAGACTAAATCAAATTCAGCCATTCAAATCATGCATATTACAAAGAAGTTACAAACAATGTTACATCAACTCTGACAATGGATAATTATACATCCTTAGCTTAATACAAAATGTGATGGAGTAATTACCTTGGTTTTCGAAACATTATCTGCAAGTTGGTCATAGAGGGTTTCTTCTATCATGAGGTGAAGTAAGTTGTAAACCATCCAGCCATCGTACTGTTTTGAAAATAACCTCGGTCATTCATAAATTGTTTAATTTCATTTATCCACTACCACTAGTAGCACTTAGCTCTTCCTGAAACGCAAGAATGGAGCTGTCTACTGGTTTAATACAAAGTGGACCCTGATTTTTGGGCGAATTGACGAATTCTGAAACCTCAAAACCCTCCATTTTATTCGAATTGTATTGTACTAGTGATGACAAAAGTTCAGGCACATCCTGATTCTTGGGTTTCAACCAAGTGTTTTCATTCTCTGGACTTAATATAACTGGCATCCTGTTGTGAATCGAACTAATTAGCTCATTCGCAGTTGTTGTTACGATAATGCAGCTTTCTAGAAGCTTTCCCGATTTTGTCTTCCAATACTCGTATAGTCCTGCAAATGCAAAGGGTTCTTGGCTTTTTAATCTAATATGAATAGGTATCTTGACCTTTCCAACCTTTTGCCATTCATAGAACCCATCTGCGAGTATTAAGCATCTACGGTTTTTGAAAGCACTCCGGAAGGCTCGTTTCTCTGCAACAGTTTCCGCTCGTGCATTGATCATTCGGTTTCCTATGCTCACATCTTTCGCCCAGAATGGGATTAGGCCCCACCTCATTTCAGTTAGTTGTCGTGTTTCCCTCTGAACAACAACAGCCACATTTTGAGTTGGAGCAATATTGTATCTGGGTTCTGGTCTTTTGATGACTTCCTCTATTCCAAATCTCTGGATGAGTGCCTGAGCATTTGTCAAAAGAGCAAAACGGCCGCACATGCCTTATCGTACCAACTCATTTACTATAAGAGTTGAGGAATGGTCGTTTTTCTAAACTATAGTGAATCGTTCATATTTGGAATTAATATGCAAATGAAACATACCCGTAACAATGCTGCAGAAAGCGAACAAATTGCTCCAAACGACATTGTTCCTCAATGAATGAAAATAGTGGTCAAAATATATCTGAGTTCGACACAATATTCTGAGGGCATTTCTCATGACCGAGTGGTTAGAATACACACATGATTGGGGTTATTGGATAAATCCTGATACTTTCCGAACACCAAGGATAAAGAAGTCCGTAAGAGTGGGAGCTGTAATTTTTCTCAAAGACCGTGAAACCCTAGATG
>JAEORO010000058.1 GCA_016840855.1 Candidatus Thorarchaeota archaeon
TCCTCCCCCCAGACCGAGGAGGCCCGCAGAGATTCCACCAATAAAGGCACCAAATAGTGAAATCGCCCATTGATTCCTTGTTATTTGAGATATGTGCCAATTTGATAATTCAGAAATCAAATCCCCCTTTCCACGTTTCTTTGCAAAGAGCATCTTTAAGGCCAAGGGCATTAATGCTAGTCCAAAGATTAGTCTTAATGCGTAGGGTGCAGTAATCAATGTCCTCAATAAGACTCCAGCAAGCGAACCTGGAACCGAGAATATAACGAGAATTAGTCCGACCTTGACTACTGTAGGGCGAGGATTTTGACGCCAGTACGCGATTGTGCTTGCGATTGATACAAAGAGAGCTCCGACAAGTGCTGTCGCAGGTGCTGATTGTTCATTGAAGATGCCAAAGAAAACAATGAGTAGGAGAGGTGTGTTCAATGTTCCACCTCCGATACCAATCATGGATGAGAGTGTTCCCACCCCGATGGCAAACATCACAATGAACACAATATCAAGCAACACAATTTCTTGCAAATTGACACCTTCTGTATTTTGCGATTGTCAAAGTCCAGTACTTAAGAGGTTGGATATTGCATAGCTTCCTTCTTAGTCAGGAGTATCTCTTCTAGCTATCAAAAAGAGCCCTATCAGAAACACAAGAAGACCAATTAGTATCAAAATAGCAGCAAAATTCTGTTCTGCAATATCTTGAGCGAATGCATTGACAGTTAAACCCCCAGCAAGAACAAGAAATCCAACCAATGCAGTTACTTTACCGGGTTTTGTGTTGTAGGTTAGGAAACTGGGAAGTTTTTCTTCTCTTTCAATAACCGGGGCTACTGAGACCTTCACACTACTCTTGAAGAAACGGGTGGAGTCTTCAGTTAGAGAACCCTGAAGCTCACCTGTAGATAATAGATCATTTATCATGACAATTACATCATCTTGGTCAATGTTAAGTCGCTCACTCAAGGTCACAATGGCACTGATATTCTGCACTAAAATAAGTTCGACAAGCTGTGATTTTTTATCTTCCATTGTCACAACCTCTATAATTGATGAGTCTTTGTGCATTAAGGAGACTATCATCAAGACTGATGTTGCTAAGGAACTAAACCCACTTTTGTATCAATATCTGTTTTTCTCTATGAGTACGACTTTGCCAGCATAGACCAAACACCTTATACGAGGCTTTGCTAGGTTCGCCCTTGAGTCTAAATGACAATTAGCAATAATATCAATGTAGCAACTCCAAAGAAATGGATGGACGGATGGGACAAAATATACAGCCAAATGCTCTCTGCACCTGATGACGAGCTGGCTCGAATCGATGTCGGACATCGAACCCAGCAATTAGAGCATGCATTAGCAATAACCAAAACGGATACATCTGGTTTGAAAGTTTTAGAGCTGGGTAGTGGAGATGGAAATGTAGCCTGTTATCTTGCCCGTCTTGGGTGTCATGTGGTCGGAGTTGATGCACTAGCAAGTGCAATAGCACTAGCTCAACGAAAAGCCAAGATTCTTGGTTTCTCAGATCGAGTTGAGTTCCGTCTGGATGACATCGATGGCTGGTCAATTCCCGAAGAATCATATGATGTAGTTATTGCGATGCAATGTCTTCAATATCTCTTCGATAGAACTATTCCCAGATTGAGAGAGGTAATGGCAGCAGTAAAGCCAGGTGGATTCTTTGTCTACAGTGGAAATATCCCACCTCACTTCGAGACAGAACCTCCAATACGGTTTGTTACTGCAGATGAATTGCGAACTGAGCTTGAGGGCTGGACACTCCATGCTTTTGGCACAGAAGAGCGAATTCTCCATCCTAATGATCTAAGAGGTTATGTCTGGGTTGTTGCAAGGAAACCATTATGATTCTCAGCAATTACGTTTTGATGCCCCAGAAAACGACGTGTCCTAGAGCCGTTTCGTAGGCTCCACTTTGAGAGAAATTTTCCTCTAGAAGGTCTTGTAGAATATTCCCTTCGACGACACCCAATTCAGGGAATAGCTCTATTGCTGTCTTTCTAATGAAATTATCAAGTTTCAGACTTTTTGATTCATTAAAGAACACAAAAGGAACTGTAATTCTCAAAATTCCATTTCTTTCTAGTAGTCTTTTGCACCCACAAATGGTGGGCTGAAGTTCATCAAGAGATGGAATACCCCGAAGGCGTATCTCTGTTATAGCTCTGTTCTCCATATTTACAGAGTGTATGTCTTCCCCTAGGTGCAAATATTCAATCCCAGTTTTACTAAGGATATCATCCGAACCAACAATAGCAATCGATATGCCGCTATATGATGCAAGTACTTCTCTGATAGTATGCAAGTCTTCGACAGTCATATTTGGATAGGCTGCAAATAAAATGCATCCACTAGGTTGAGTTCTCTCTGGTTCATTTCCAAGTTTGTGTAAAGCACCAGTGTTTTCACGTCTATATGCAAAATAGAAATGAAGGATTGTTTCTATCGCATCACGAAGACTTTCATTCAAGTATTCTTGAGCTCTTGGTCCAAGTTCATACATTCTTCTATAGGGTCCAAGAGGACCTGGTTGAAGCGCACTGATTACAAGCTGATCATCTTCCATTGCTTTAAGCAATTTAGGCAACCGCGTTCTTCCAGGATCAGCTATATCTGATATTGAATACTGAATATCATATATTGACGAGGGATATTGGTCTATAGTGAGTAAGATTTTTCTCATAATATTTGACCGGGGTGCCTTCACTATCTCACCTACTATACAAATAGTAGTGAAAAATCTCCTTAATACTCAAACGTTCAACGCCAGCGTATGTATGTTGTTGAATCGTATTTGCCCAAAGGCTGATTCTTTCTAACTTAAATCCTGAATGTAATCCTCACTTTCTAATAATAATTCAACTGCTCTCATTTAGTGGACAGCATGAGTCAGGATGATTTTAGTGAAAAAGTTGGTCTTCCTCCTGGTACCGTAGTTCATACAGGTAGGGAGCGAACAGAGAGAGTCACTATCAGCATAATGGAGTTTTCTGAAGGACAGCTTCGCGAATACGAGGCTGATTCCTTAGATGATTGCAGTCCGCCTGTCAAAGACAAGATAACAAAATGGGTCCACGTGAAAGGCGTACATGATGTAGAGATTGTTAAGAAAATTTGTGAATTATATAATGTTCACCCTCTCATAATAGAAGATATTCCTAGTGTGGGACAACGTCCTAAGCTTGAAGAATTCGTATCAGGAGTGTATATTGTTTTACGCAGTTATGATATAGATGAACGGACCAATGATATCACGTCCGAACAGGTCTCAATTGTATTTGGTGACCATTTCATACTATCTTTTCAAGAGTCTGCGATAGACCTCTTTAATAATATCAGGCAACGCGCTAGAACCCCTGGGGGTCGGATTCGATATGCTGGTTCTGATTACCTTACCTATACCCTTTTGGACCTAATAGTTGACAAATATTTCATTGTCCTTGAGCAAGTGGGAGACATTATTGAAGATTTAGAAGATGATTTGATTCGGGATGCAACAGTTGACATGCTTAACAGAATCTATTCGCTTAAGAGAGGTCTCCTGTCATTTCGTCGAGACATTTGGCCGCTTCGAGAGGTTGTCATGAGAATCCAGCGCGATCTTCCACTTCGTGTGAAAGATGACAATAAGGTGTATCTAAGCGATCTCTATGATCATGTGATTCGTGCGACAGACCATGTTGAGACCTATCGAGAATCTATTACTGGCATGCTCGACATCTATCTCTCAAGAGTGAGTAACAAAATGAATGAGGTCATGAAGGTGTTGACAGTCATTTCAACGATATTCATACCTCTCACACTCATGGCTTCGATATATGGCATGAATTGGCCTGGGATGCCAGAATTCACAAGCTATCCGGATTTTTACGGCTATCCCATATTCATATTCTTGATGATAATTACTGCTGTTGTCATGTTTGCGTACTTCAAGAAGATCGATTGGATTTAGTAGCATGAAGCATATTGATTTTCGTTTGCCTTGATACTAGAAAATGGACCTAATAGAGTACAAATGAAAAGCGTTAGAATTAGATTGCCAAGATAACGAGCATTACGCCGACCACTGTAAGCAAAGCTCCAATAATTGACCGATGGCTGAACTTCTCCTTCAGAAAGATGACTGAGATAGGCACCGCAAAGAGTGGTGAAGTAGACCCAAGCAGGGCTGAAATTGGGGCTCCTATGAGTTTGACTGTGAATGTATACAGAAGAGAACCTAGCGTCATGCCAAAAAATCCCGCGGCTATCACGATCTTTGTTGCTCTCCGTGTGGGTAGATGCATTCCAAGTTTAGCTGATCCAATGAATATAGGCACAAATATCATACCTCCAAACAGCATTCTTGCAAAATTCGCATCAATTGGATCGATATCTGTTACTCCAATCTGAAGAAGCACAGTCCCAAATGCCCAGCAGAGTGCTGCAAGAAAAGCAAAACCAATGCCTAAGACATCGAATTCTTTCATCCCCTCACGTTTATTCTTTTTAGCTTGTTCTCTTGAGATGAGTGTTACACCGATAACAGCTACTATGATACCGATGAACCTACTAATGATGATTGCTTCATTCACTAGGAAAATTGCTACAATGTAAGTCAGAATTGGATAGATATTGGCAATTGGGAATGCGTGAGAAACACCAATTCTCTCTTGGCTCGTAAGATACACCAGGTCTCCAATTACTAATCCAATTGAAACTGATGCAATTAGGTAGATCAAATTATCAAAGGGGACATAGAAATGTGTTGTTCGAAAAGGTAGAATAACAATCAGAGTCATGAATGCCATTGCTCCCCACATTTTCAATGCGTTAATTGCCAAAGGTGTTGCTTCTTTGCTCTGGGATTTGTAGATATTAGTTGATAAAGCCCAAAGAAAGGACGTGAACAAACCAATTAGACTTCCAATGATTAGATCTGGTGTTAGTTGCATATAGATGTCCGAGATGGGATTAAGATAGTTCTTATTGAAGCTATTCCATTGGACATTGTTCATGCTCATTCGATCTTCTTTTTACTCACTCCAAATAATGCAAAGAGTACTCTTGCAGGACAACCTTCCCTTTCCAGAATTTAATGAAGCCTCAAAATACATATGACTCGAGTCCCTAATGATTTGATAAGATGAGTGATAGCAATGTCAGAGAGAATTGTGGAGCTTGAAAGAATTCGGAATCTCGTACAAACAAGTACATCGGGTGTACCAAA
>JAEORO010000059.1 GCA_016840855.1 Candidatus Thorarchaeota archaeon
CTCAGTAAATACAAGGGCCACTGGTCCCAATGGTCAGTGTCATCGAGAACCTGCTTCTTGTTAATGTTTGCCACAGTCGTTGGACTCACTATTATAGTTCTACAGTATATCGTTTGGAGTGGTACAGACCCTGATATATTCTAGATATGACTTTCATTAGGCTGATTGTGGATGAGCGCCTAGTAGAAAAACAGAACAGGGTATGATGCACAAGGGAAGACTATGGAACGCAGAGATTGGCTTAAGATAATTTTAATCATACTTTTAATACTCTACATTCTGTATATGAGTATGACCGGTTTTATTTTTCTCCTCTAGCCTGAAGATGGTCAAGCATAAAATAGTTCCATATCGTTCTGCGGTGCGCGGACATCTATACGACCAGTCTAATCTTATTATGCAAATCGCGCTTCTTTTGGAGGATATTTGAAAACACCATCTGCCATATTACTCTCGTGAATGCTCCCGTTAAATCAAATGAGTCATAGAGAACTTCATATGGGCTAAGAATCAAATAGTAATTGAGGATGCATCATGCCTTACGAGCTTCAACGAATACTTCGAAACCCGTTCTTACTAGCAATGGAGGAACATTGAGAATGGTACAAGTCTACATGCGTGTCAGCGAAACACACGAGCACTACCTCGTGGCAATGTGCGATAAACCTCTCCTAGGAAAGACATTGAAGCAAGGTGATTTGAGGTTCAAAGTCAGTGAGGAATTTTATGGTGGCGAACTTGTGGATCTTAAGGTCTGCCTGCAACATCTAAAGAAAGCAACGATTGCCAACATGGTTGGTAAGAAAACAGTAGAAGCTGCGATTAATGCAGGCCTTGTCCATGAACAGGCTGTACTGTTTATTGAAGGACATCCACATGCCCAATGGGTCAAACTTTGAACCCAAATGAGATGCCCTGTTAGCGATACCAATTCCATCCCTTCTTCAAATGGATAAAACTAATTCAAAGAGATAACTTCACAAAGAATTCATTCGGCGTTTGCACACAACAGTCCACGTTTTAAGCAAATTTGTAGGATAAACGTAGGATGGTCCAATTGAAACCCCCCTGTTATCAATGTGGAAAACCTGCAGTCTTGGATGGCCTTTGTGCTGATTGTTATGACAAAGAACATCCACTGATTGAAGTTAAATCTCCACTAACATTACTCAGCTGCAAAAGATGTGGTTCAGTGAAGATACCAGGTGGTTGGAGAAAATTATCTCCTGAGGAATCTGAATCAAACGATCTCTGGCTGCGTCAGGTAGACCTCTTACTTGATACTGAGATTAAACCACTTGTTCCAGAAATCGATATTGAGATTGAGGAAGAGAATCGGCTAGACAGGGTGCTCTATATCATCCTCAGAGTTCTTGGAAAATCTCACGACACTCTTCCGCCTCACGAAGAACAGTATAATATTGAAGTCCGGTTTTCATATGGCACATGTGATACCTGTGGCATGCAGAGTGGAGGGTATTATGAAGCAACACTTCAGATACGTGCCGATGGACGGCAACTAACAGAAGAAGAAGAGGATGATATTGTACGTATCGTCACAGAGATGACAGTTGCTGAGTATGGGGTTGATCAGAAAGCCTTCGTCACAAAGGTCAGTACTGACAAATATGGCATAAATTTTCAACTGGGTTCTGAGCACCTATGTCGGTCTATTGCTGATGTTCTCGAATCGCGTTATCTTGCTCAACGGAAGCAAAACTACAAATTAGTTGGTCAAGATAAAGGTGGTAAAGACAAGTTTCGCATTACTATCCTCATTCGCCTTAACAGGTTTGGAATCGGTGATTTTGTGAATGTCCTTGAAAATCCTTGCCAAGTAATGGCGATGAGCAAGAGTGGTCTCACTTGTTACGATTTGGTTCAAAGACAGCGATTCACAATTAATCCAAAGAGTTCGAAGTGGCGTACGCTTGAATATCTCGCATCTAAAGATGATAGACGTGAGTTTATGGTCACAACACATGTATATGGTCAACCTGTCCAACTGATGGACTCTGTAACGTTCGAAATAACGGAAATCGACGAATCTCTTCTTGATGATACCATTGAAACTGGTGCTACTGTATACGGATTGATAATTAATGAGAAGTTCTATCTCCTTCCTACACAATAGAACGTGATTTCGGTACTCTTAAATGGCATCTAAAAGAATCCTGCTATAGAACTACCGGACGCAACAGTCCAATATATGATCGGAGGAATTCTTTGTCCAGCAAAAGACGCGGCGGAAAACGACCGCAACAAAACACTAGCCCCGACGAACCATTTAGGGTCCGGACTCCACGACGCGATAATGGAGAGATGTTTGGAATCATCATCCAGATGTTGGGTTTTGACAGAGTTCGAGTCAGATGTGAAGATCAGAATATCCGAATAGGCAGGATTCCTGGTCGAATGAAGAAGAGAGTCTGGATGCGGATAGGAGACACAGTCCTAATCACTCCTTGGGATTTTCAAAGTGATGAGAAGTGCGATGTTATACATCGATACAAAGGCAACGAGATTGACTGGTTGCAGAAGAAAGGCATACTGAAGATGTTTTGAACGAAGTCAAGGCTTTTTTGAGAAGAACATCATACTTCAAGTGGTTACATATTATTTTATTCAGGAGAATGACATTAACCTTTGAAGCGAGCTGATGAGAAATACGAGCGGATAATATCAGAACTCGACCGTCGGAAACAAAAAAGGCGGAAAGACGATGACGAGTTCAAAGTAGTTGAGGGTGTAATTGATCCTCCCACGCTCAAGACTCTCTACAAGTTGTTGAATCGTGGGACTATCCGCACACTCCATGGTGCAATAAGTGCCGGGAAAGAAGCAAATGTCTACCGTGGAGAAAATGCGGATGGAAAATCCGTTGCTGTTAAGATATATCGTGTTTCTACTGCTGAAACAGATTTCATGCTAGAGTACATTATTGGAGACTCCCGTTTCAAGAACGTGAAACGTCGCAGCCGGTCCTTGATTCCACAATGGGCTACAAAAGAATACAAAAATCTCATCAGGTATCATGAGGCTGGAATACGAGTTCCTAGACCAATAGACCTTGAACGCAATGTACTCGTAATGGAGTTCATTGGTGATTTGAAAAACAATCTACCTGCACCCCTTCTCAAAAACACTACTATCCCCTCTCCAGTCAAGACATTTAACGAGATCATTCGTATGGTCGAGAAAGGCTACACAAAAGCTGGTCTTGTCCACGCTGACCTCTCTGAGTACAACATCCTGTGGCTTGGAAAACCTGTTTTCATCGATGTGTCACAGGCTGTCTTGATTAGTCATGAATATGCAGAAAAGTATCTCTTCCGTGACATTCAAAACATAACTAGTTATTTCACGAAATTAGGTGTCGATGCAGAAAATCCTGAAGTCATTGTAAAACATATAGTATCAGTTGGTGAAAAATGAATGCTTTATCATGAAACAATCAAAGTCCCTGAAGACCGGGTCGGCGTGATTGTAGGACGGAATGGTAAAGTTAGAAGACGTGTTGAAGAACTTGCAAATGTCAAAATTGAAGTCACATCTGAAGGAACTGTGACTATCACAGCGTCCACAAATACTGAGGATCCAGTTTTAGCTTGGAAGGCTCGCGATATCATTCGAGCAATGGCTCGAGGATTTAGTCCCAAGAATGCATTTACTCTAATCGATGATGATATGCAACTAGTGATAATATCTCTAAGAGATGTTGTAGGATCCTCACCAAGACAGATGAAGCGCGTCGCTGGACGCATCATTGGCGAGAATGGTCGTACAAGAAGAGTCATCGAGCAGACGACTGAAACCAAACTATCTGTTTATGGTAAGACTGTTTCTCTAATTGGAATCATTCCGGGTCTGGACTATGCGAGAAAAGCAATTGACATGTTAATCGCAGGCGCGCCACACAGTACCGTCTACTCTTTTCTAGAAAAGATGCGTAGAGAAATGAATCGTCAAAAAGCTGAACTTTGGGAAGATACAGACCTATGATGTCTGTAATACCCCGTCTAATATGACTAGAGCGTTACTTGATTCACGAATAGCATGAGTCATCAAGAACCCTCAGGAATAACATTTGAAAGCATCTCCCCAGCGGAGTTCTTCTATAGAAATCGACAGATGGCTGGTTTTGGTAATCCAACACAGGCTGTCTATTCAACAGTGCGGGAGCTAGTTGAGAACAGTCTGGATTCATGTGAAGATGCTCGAGTGTACCCATTGGTAGACATTGATATTCAAAATCTCGAATCTGAAATGATTACAGTCAAAGTTTCTGACAATGGCGCTGGAGTTCCGTCAGACCAAGTCCCTTTAGCATTTGGACGAGTGCTCTATGGAAGTAAATATTCTCAACAACAAAAACGGGGGACTTTTGGTTTAGGTGTTACAATGGCTGTGCTATATGGTCAAATCACCACAGATTCTCCTGTTACCATCCACACCAGAACTAACGACTCCAAAGGTGTTCTCTTCAGACTGTTTGTTGATGTTGAAAACAATCTCCCACTTGTCCAAGACAATGAAGAGTTCCAAAGAGATAATGTGGGCACAACTGTCACAATCAAATTGAAGGGCGATATGAAGCGGGCTCAGGAGAGAATTATTGAGTACCTACGTCTATCTACTGTTTCAACGCCACATGCGAAGATAACTCTAAAGATCGATGATGAATCCCATCTTGAAATTGGTGGCTGGTCCAATACACTCCCTCCTCCAATTAGACCCTCAAAACCTCATCCGCGCTCCATTGATATGGAGGTTCTTCGTAGGCTTGTTAAAAGGCATGGAAAAAAGAGTCTTGATGATTTTCTCTGTGACTCTTTCCAGAAGATTGGGCTAAAAACTTCTGCGCGTTTTCTTCGATTTATGAACTTCAATCCAAGTAAAGTCATGTCAGAATTCACCAGAGATGAATTATCTCGTTTGGCTCATGCCCTACGAAAGTATGATGGATTTGAACAACCAGATAGTAAATGTCTTAGTCCTATTGGTAAAAGTGATTTCCTGAACGCCATAACGTCAGTATTCAATGTCAAGATGGCTGAGTATGCAAGCAGAGGTGTCAGCGAATGGCAAGGCAATCCATTTGTGATAGAAGCTGTTATCGCCACAGGGGATGATTTTCCGCAATCTGATATTCCATACCTCTATAGATTCGCCAACAGGGTACCTCTTCTTTACGATTCCAGTGATGGAGTTCTCACAAGAGTTCTGAAGAAAATAGAATGGTCAAGATACAGCACGAGTCAGTCAGGACCGGTGGCAATATTCATTCACTTGTGCTCAACCAAGATTCCTTTCAAGGCTGCAGGAAAGCAGTCTCTGGCGACTATTCCAGAGATAGAACATTATACATTTCAAGTAATCAAAGAACTTGGAAGAAAACTTGGAAAAGTAAATGACCGGTCTAGAAGAAGTGCTCGTGAATTAAAGAAGATGCGTGAGTTCTCCAAATCATTAAGGCAGATTGCTCGATTTAGTACTTCACTTGCCAATCTTGATGAGATACCCCCGACTGACGATCTTGTAAAACGTCTTTTTGAGGTGGATTCCAATGAATGAGTCATCTTCCCCTACCAAAATCCTGATGACGCTTGGTCAAGAGATAGTCAAAGCCCTACATGAACGCAGATTTCCTATGCTTGAGATTCCCGATCGACGGACTAGTAATATTGTATTTGATGAAGACTCAAACAGTTATGTACTTGGACCTTCTCGCAACATCCGCGACTCTAGTAATGTGAAACATGTGAAACGATTCGCACAGCTGACATGGGTCGCATCGTTTGCAAAGAATCTACTTCAGGCATCCAGAACCAGTTCACTGAGAGACCTGTATTACTCATCAGAAGCTTTCGGTGTTGGATTCACTGACCAGTCTGAATCTGATAGAATTGTGACCGATTTGGAGTGTGTCACAGGTCTGCCTCGAGAGAGCTTTGGCATCTACCCTGAAGAACATTCCTCAATTTATGGCGAAGCAGTTATGCGCTACACAGTTTCTGGTTATGAGGGGAAGGAAATCGACCTCACAATAAGTCCTGATGGATTGCCTGTTGGCCCAGCTTTGATGACCGCTGAACCCCTCGAATCTAATGCAGAGGTTGTCCTGGCTGTAGAGTCTGGTGGTATGTTCTCTCGTTTAATCGAAACAAAAGCATGGAAACGGTTCAAGGCAGTACTAATACAGCTGGGTGGTCAACCTCCCAGATCGATACGACGTTTAATGAGGAACCTCCATGTTACGCTCGACTTACCAGTGTACATTTTCACAGATGGTGATCCTTGGGGAATGCATATCGCCAAGGTGATTACAAGTGGTAGCGCAAACTCAGCCCATATCAAAGACTTGACAATCCCTCACGCTAAATGGATTGGTGTAACTCCTGATGATATTATTCAGTACTCCTTACCGACAGAACCAATGAGTAACGCCGATCTCAAGAGACTTGATGAGCTCTCTCGTGATGTTCGGTATAGCGAGTCCGAATGGCAAACTCACATTCAACAATTCAAGAAGATTCGGATAAAAGCCGAGCAACAGGCTTTCAGCAGATTTGGAATGGACTATGTGGTTGATGCATATTTATCAACTAAGTTAGATTAAATCATCCCTGATCCAAGTGGATATGCAATCAAGAGAAAGGCTACAGCTCCATATGCAAGCAACGCTTGTAGAAGCAATAGGATCAGCACATTACGTTTCTCTGTCACCTTCTTTGAGAGATATGGCAGAATCCAGTAAATCGTGAATGGACCAACCACTTCCAGTGTGCCGTCATCCCTCGGTGATGCGAACTTCACATAGTCTAATCCCTTTCGTTTGAGATATATGCGATATACAATATAGAGCAGAAAGTTTAGCAAGAATGGTACATACATTATGATAGCCAGTCTATCCATATTACCCAAGATTAAAGCTGAAGCCATCGCTGCTCCAATTGGCAGTCTACCAACATCTCCTGGTAAGACTTTGGCAGGATACCTGTTGAACATGAGAAATCCCATAGATGCACCAAAGAGTGCTGCAGCCACCATCCCTGCATCAGTCTGAGCAGTTGAGATTATGTGACCATCAACATAGGGCGAAAGTAAAACATAGAGTACGACTGCAGAGGAATTGATGCCACTCAGACCTGCTTCGAGACCATTCATACCGCCATACATGTTAGTTGAGTCTACAATGAATGTCATCATTAATGGAACAATCAGCAGGGCATAGAATGGGCCAAAGTTGATTGTGCCAATAAACGGAATAGACATTGTAGGAGTTCCCACACTCACTGCGACCATTGGAATGGAGGCGATCAATGGAAGAATAATCTTCGTCCGGTTTTTGAAGTTGAAAGTATCGTCGAAAATACCAATGAATCCTGCGATGAGTATTGATACCAATGCTGCAAGCAGACCCTCACGAACCTCTGCTTGGTCTTGGAATGTTGTGATTCCTATGACTAAAAGCAATCCAAAGACTACCGCAAAAAGTACAACGAAGCCGCCTCCTTTAGGCACCTCAGTCTTTTCGGGTTTGTGTACATCTATACCAAATCTACCAGCATCACGTAGCATTTTGATTGCTCTGGGCATAAAAATGACAGTAACAACAAATGCAGCAAACATTGCTATGAGGATTGGAATCACATTGTCCACTTCCGATGCCTGATGGCTTTTCGATTCCATTTTGACTCTTTCGGAGTGGGCTCGACTATTTGTGCATGCTTTCAACATCCGAAATCTATAATAACAAACCATTAGCTCGAGCGACCAATCCCCGTCTAGTGGAATCTGAATCCATTAGACAAATACCCGGAAAAAATCACGGTGATTCGTATTGAGCCTGTTGAATAGAAGAATCGGAACCCTCTTGCTACTGGCACTATTTGTGACAAGTAGTTTTATAGCTGTAAGTCCCATTTCGAAGACTTTGGAATCAGAATACTTGGCTCATAACAGTGACATTAGGTCAACATTGGCCGAGTCCGCAGTTAATCTATCCATCCCCTATGTTGATGATTACTACGGAATTACTGATGGAATAATTGACCCAACTGAATATGCACTCACTTACACGGATCCAGTGACCGGGGTTAGAGTATATGCAGAACATAATGGCACTGTGTTGTTTCTTGGTCTGGAAGCAAACACAACTGGCTGGATAGGCATTGCGTGGCAAAACTACACTGGTTCATTTACATCAGCTGGCCTAAACAATAGTGATATCATAGTGGGATACTCACCAGGCTCGCTTCTCAGCAGTTACTGGAGAGTACGACCTACAGATGCTGTGACCGTACACTATGTTTTGACATTGAGAAATGGTACAGTGCTTCAAGAGGCAGAGTATCCAGAGATTACATCTGTCCAACCTCTTGAAGATGTTCCTGCGCTCCAAATGTACAAGGATGCAATACTTGGAATGAGGATTGGGGAAATCCGTCATTTCACAATTCCTGCTGATCAAGCTTACACGAATCCAACTCATGGGCTATATGGAGAGGACTTGATATACGATATTGAACTGACTAGGATTTACAGGAGTACTATATCAGAGATTGACAATCCTGCCGATCAAAGCCAGATTGTATACAAGGATCAATATGGCTCAAGCACATTTCGACACCAAGATGATACAGACCAATCAAGAATTCTACAAGCAGATGGGACTGATAATGGGACAATAACTCAACTAGAATTTGCTATTCTTTTGAACAGCACCGATACCAATGACATCCCATTATTCAATAGCACAGATGTTCGATTTCCATTCGTCTTTATGTTTGGTAACAATGAGGAACTATACGGATTACCAGAACAACATACCTACTGGAATGCACCCGCTATGATGAACATTGTGCCAAATGCACCTCCACGACTGGAAGTTGAAAGTCCACAAGAGAACGATGTCCTTGAGTGGGTTGCTAATATACAGCTCAACGCTACCGATGATTGGGTAAAAGCTGCATCATATCGATTTGATCAGGAAGAATGGAACTCTCTGAGTTTCAACTTCCTCAATGGATTTTGGGAAGATACCTTTGATCTGTCCGAATTTGATGAAGGTGCTCATACCATCTCATACAATGCTACAGACGCATCAGATGCTACAGCCATAACGATTGTAAATGTCGTCATTGACCGACCATATTCTCCCTTTATGGGCATGAAAGTGGATGTGGAGCGTAAAGTAATCCCAACTGTAAACTATGGAGTAAAAGTGGAGGATATCTATACAATAGCTAATAATGGCTCAGCTCCAATCACTAATCTTGATATATACCTCCCTGATGAATATGCATCAAACTTTTTGTCATTTGAAGCCGTAGACAATGATGGTAATGAAATAGTCTTCCTTCGTCTTTCAAATTCCAATGGCATGTTACGATGGAGATTGCATTTCAGTGATCCAATCGGATTTCAAGAACAGTACTCCATCAAAACAACTATGTATATGACATCCCTATTCTGGCTGTCACTTCCAAGAGAATGGGAATATCGACTTGAGTTTCTTAAATATCCACTTCTTGCTTATGTAATTAATAACGCAGAATTTGCGTTGGTCTTTGAGCAAGGGGGCTCTTTAGTCCCAGGCGAACCAGTCCCAGATTCGACTGATCACAACATTGCTCCATTCACCTCGATTACTTTTGGTTCAAATCTGCGACTCTACAACACACACATTGTGGCTGATCGTATCACACGCGTCACAGTTGATGCGTGGGGATGGTTGTCCTATAGAGAAATTGTCACACTCGACAACACGGGTGCAGGTGTGCTTCACACACTCGAATTCACTATTCCTGCCTATTCTACCGGTATCACCATCTACGATGAGGTTGGGATTCTTGCGCAGGCTCAAAGGCTCATAAACTATAACGAATTTAATGAAACCAGCGTCATTAGGATAAACTTTGATGCTGATAGATTTGGCTCAGGTTTTGAATCAGGATTTAGATATACATTCACCGTAGACTATACTGTTCAGACAAGCAGTTACCAAAGTGCAGTCGCAGATGGCAATCATCTCAAAATACCGATGGCTGTTTTAGCTGATGTTCTTATCCAGAGACATGTTATTGATGTTGTAATGACGCCATCAGTGTCATTGACCGATGCAACTGAAGGTTATCGTACACTCTTTGGCGTCTTTGACACTACTCTTAGATACACAGCATATAATACAACTGGAAGAAATCCAATCACAATCGAACTAGTCTATGCAACAACGCTCGGAGCTGCAGCAAGACCTGCGCTCTTTTCGTTAATAGTAGGGTTCGTTGGTCTTGTATATGTAACGATGAGAAAGGTCGAGTTACCAGAAGAAGTCACAGGACCTAAAGATGAAGATGAAGTCATGGACACTCAAGCCAAGCAAGTCGGAGCTCCTCCTGAGCTTCTTAGAGAGTTCGCAAACCTCTATTCAAGGAAGACAGCTCTCAACATGGACTTGGAGAAACTAGATGCAGCTCGAAGAAGAGGGAAGGTGAAGAAGAGAGAATATATGATTCGTGAACGCGATCTGAAACAACAAATCGATGAAATTGATAACAAGCTCCCAAGCTTGAGATCTGAACTAGTTGACTATGGGGCTAGGTATCGCGATCTTGTTGGTCAGCTAGAACTGCAAGATGAGCGAATCGAAGGTGCCAAGGCTGGTCTTCGCCAACTCCTTCTACGTAAGAAGAAGCAACGAATCAGTCGTGTCGCATTCGAAAAATCTCGCCAAGACTATCTGAAGACTATTCAGAAGGCAACAAGTGCCAGTGACCGTATCTTACTGACACTACAAGAGGAAGCTGGAGACATTTAGGTAGACCAAATCTACCTATGTTTCCGCCTCTGCTAGTTCAGAAGTCCCCCAAGTTGTACCAGAAAGCAACTCTTATCAAACAAGACGTAGTTCAAGATTGTCCTCATGCAGGTAGTTTACAATGAATAAAAGTGAAGTAATCGAACGTGAGAATATCCGCGCACGAGATTTACTAGATGGTGAGTCACGCGCCTTAGAGGTGTATCAATATCTTACAGGTTCCCCCAAAGTCCAATCATACCTTCGTTCAGCAAATCGAATGGCTGTTTCTAGACTAGGTTATACAGACCATGGTCCAGTTCATGCTGAAGTGGCAACATGGAACGCGTTGAAAGCATTCGATATTTTGGAAGAAACATTCCAACCAAATGTGGTAGCAGAAGGAATTGGTGATATAGACGATGCGTGCCTAATTGTTCTCGCATCAACATACCTGCATGATATCGGGATGGTTGTACATAGGAATGAACACCCACAAGCGTCAATTAACCTAGCTGGACCAATTCTCGAGGATAAACTCATGGACATCTATAATGATCCAAGCAAAGCTACTGACATTCTCTCCTTTATCTACCACGGAATTTATGCTCACGATGATGATACACAGTGTCTAACCCTTGAGGCTGGAATCACAAAACTTGGAGATGGCTGTGACTTAACGAAGGGTCGCACAAAGGTTCCTTTTCAGAAAGGTAAGGTCGATATTCATAGCGTAAGTGCGATGGCGATTAACAATGTAA
>JAEORO010000060.1 GCA_016840855.1 Candidatus Thorarchaeota archaeon
CAGGAATCGCAATTCCTAGAATGACCAGAATATCAGTGAAAAGTGATCCTTCAATAAAGGGGAAGAATTCGAAAGATGGAACTATTGTTGTCACTCGATATATGATATACAATGAAGCTGCAATCCCTCCAGCTGAAAAAAGGAATGGAAAAATGAATCTGGCTTTACCCATTTTTGATACAGACTCCTTGTCTTTTGTCCTATACTGGTATAGTTTGATAGTATATAGGCAATTTTGCGACGGCGATGTTTAAATCATGCTCTTTATGGTGATGCGGAACGATGACGCTTGTAGTTGGTGTGAATTCGAGTCGAACTGTAGCTCTGGTGGCGATTTTCGCGGCCTTGACTGCAGTTTTAGATGTACTCCCTGCATTTGGTTTCACATCGGGCGTCTGGGACAGTTGGGCATTTCTATTGAGTCCTATTGTGGGAATACTCTTAGGTCCATATCTCGGAGCTTATTCTGTTGGAATTGGTAGTCTAATAGGACACAGTATTTACTACCGTGAGCCAACTGAGCTTTTATTCATGATCGGATTGTCAATGGGAGCGGCTGTGGCAGGATTTGTGTATCAACGTAGGTGGAAGCCAGTCCTTGGAATCTATTCAGCTATGTTGCTTGGGTATTTCATATATCCTGTTACGTGGGCTCTTCCACTCTGGGGAATCTGGGACGTCCTCGTTGGGTATGGTATTGTGTTGCTCTATTCTGTTGCTACGATACGGAACACATGGGCAAACCCAAGCGAGCGGCACAATTTGCTTTTGCTCATCTTCTGTACTGTGATCGCTCTTGAAACTGATATTCTATTTCGAGTCTTTGTGCTCGTGCCCGGTCAGGTTCACTGGTTATTTGGATGGACTCCTGATATTCTCTATGACATTTGGTTGGTAGCCGGATTTATCACACCAATCAAGGTAATTCTAGCAGTAATAGTTATGGTGACATTAGGGCGGCAACTACTTAGAGTACTTGAGCAACAAGGCGATTCGATTGCCTTAGGTGATGCTGATTCACTACCAGACTAGACTGCAGCAGCGCTAGTATCTGAAGTGATTTCACTACTTCGCATAGGAAACCAGCCAGCCCAAGCGAGTATGAGGAAAATAACTAGCGCAATAATAGCCCAAGACCCGTAAGTCACAAGCTCATAGAGAGGATAGTTAGTTGATATTCCTATTAGAGGAAAAACATAGAGATCAATAAGAATCCAAGAGACAAACAGAGAAAATGCCCCTATTGTTCCAATGGTACGTCTATGCTTGTTACTTATCAGGTTCATCATTCTCACTAGCTGTGGCATTAAGTGGGCTGGTTTTCTATGTTGTTCTATGGTCTATTTAGATAGTTAGACCGTAAATGAGATATCAAGATGTGACTACGCATAATTGATTCGTTAAAGGAGGATGAAGATATGCCAATACGTTTCATTTCAAGAATATCGGATTATGACAAGAAGCATTTTGGATTCTACGTCCCGAAGCATGTAACAAATTTCTATTCGCTTAAACCTGGACGTTACAAAGGTGGTGTCAGCCTTGAGTTTGGGGATGTCACAAGCTGTCCAATAAACCTAACAAAATTCAAGCATACTCTTAGGGGTAGACTGCCTCCAAATATAGGAAAGAAAGGGGCAATATCTGAAATTTGGATATACCGTGATACATGGATTGCTCCTAAAGAAAAATAGGACAATAGTTTAATTTCTGGCCATGAAAACACTGGGAGGGAAGAATTCAGTGCTACAATTCGTGTCTGGACCCGTATAGTCATTCAGGCAGTTAGTGGGAATTGTAATCGCTCTTCCATTTGTATGCTATTTCTTATCGAAAGCAAAAGTTTTGGTTCCACCTGAGAAATCTGAGGCGGACATGAGTCCACTCGGAGTTCTGGGGATAGTGATGGCGGCAGTTCTTATACCTCCGTTATTGGGTGAAACAATCGCAGTTATTGCAGGCATCATTATGTACCCGGAGTTTTTAATTCAAACACTGTTTAGAGGGCTCAGATTTTACATGATCGCTTTTGGCTCAGTATCTATTTGCTACCTTGCAATTGTTCTACACAATAGGAAAAAAAGAAAGGCTCGAGAGGTCTCTGAGGACCTCTCTTAAGCTATTCTAATTATTTGATTCGTTCTCTGACCAGAGTTTCAACGACTGTTGGGTCAGCCAATGTTGTGGTGTCTCCAAGGTCGTCAATCTGACCAGCTGCAATCTTCTTGAGAATTCTCCTCATGATCTTGCCTGAGCGGGTCTTCGGTAGTGCATCAGCCCACTGGATTTTTCCAGGAGTAGCGATTGGACCTACGTCATTTCGCACATGGTTCTTGAGTTCAGCCTTCAGTTCATCGCTCTTCTCAATACCCATCTTCAAAGTGACAAAGACATAGATGTCCTCACCTTTTACTGGATGCGGAAACCCTACAACTGCACACTCAGCCACTGCAGGATGCTTGACTAGTGAGGACTCAATCTCAGCGGTACCCAGCCTGTGACCAGACACCTTAAGGACATCATCAAGACGACCCATCACGAAATAGTAGCCGTCTTTGTTGAACCGGGACCCATCACCAGTATAATACATGGGATCCTTGGTTTCGGGGTTCTTGAACTGGACCCAGTATGTATCGACAAATCGCTTGTGGTCACCATAGACTGTCCTCATGAGACCCGGCCATGGTTTCTTCATACAGAGATAACCACCCTCGTTGGGACCTACGGGAACGCCATCTTCCGCGACTATCACTGGATCAACACCAAAGTATGGAAAAGTAGCAGAACCTGGAATAGTTGGAGTTGCACCGGGCAGTGGTGTAAGAATAACACCGCCTGTTTCAGTCTGCCAGTATGTGTCAACAATTGGACATTTCTCCTTTCCAATCAGTCTGTAGTACCACATCCAAGCCTCGGGGTTGATTGGCTCACCAACTGTACCTAGTAGGTTCAGGGATGAGAGATCGTGTTTCTTAACAGGTTCGTCACCAAATCTCATCAAAGCACGGATGGCAGTTGGAGCGGTGTAGAACTGAGTCACTTTCCACCTCTCGACTTCAAGCCAAAAGCGATCGTTATCTGGATAGGTTGGGACAGACTCGAACATCAGGGTTGTAGCACCAGCTGATAGAGGACCGTATACAATGTAGGAGTGACCAGTGATCCAACCAATATCAGCAGTACACCAATATACATCACCCTCATGCCAATCAAAAATGTACTTGAAGCTTTGAGTTGTGTACACCATGTATCCACCAGTTGTGTGAAGAACTCCTTTTGGTTTACCAGTTGATCCCGAAGTGTACAGGATGAACAACGGGTCCTCTGCATTCATCCATTCAGGGTCGCATTTATCATCGACCTTTGCATACTCCTCATGATACCAGAAGTCTCGACCCTCAGTCCATGGAACATCAATTCCAACTCTCTTGATAACAAGAACCTTCTCGACTATGTCCAAGTCTGCAACTGCTGTGTCTGCACCTTCTTTCTGGGGAATTGTCTTGCCAGCTCTGTAGTACCCATCAGCTGTGACAAGCACCTTACCCTCGCAGTCTATGATTCGGTCTTTCACCGAGTCGGAGCTGAAACCACCAAACACAATGCTGTGTATAGCACCAATCCTAACACATGCAAGCATAATGATTGCAAGCTCAGGAATCATGGGAAGATACATTGTAATCCTATCGCCCTTCTTCACACCGAGGTTCTTCAAGACATTCGCTGCTTTATTGACCTCACTTAGTAGCTCACTGTAGGTGTAAGTCCTTGACTCTTCTAAGGGTTCACCCTGCCAGATTAGGGCAGTCTGATCCCCCTTCCCTGCCTCGACATGCTTGTCAAGACAGTTGTAAGCCATGTTGGTTACACCATCTTTGAACCAAGAAAACCGAATGTTCTTAATATCATCCCACTCAAAACCCTTGGTTGGTTCTTTCTTCCAATAACAAAGTTCCTTGGCTGCTTTGAGCCAGAATTTATCAGGATTTTCGACGGACTCTTTCCAAATCTTCGTTCGCTCATCTTGGCTTTTTATATAGGCCTTGTCAATGAAGCTCTTTGGAGGAGCAAAAAGCCTTTCTTCCTGGCTATATACTGATATCTTTCTTTCTTCTGACAAGTATGTCACCTAGTACTGTCAATTTTATGACCGACGAGCAAAATATTGACTATATGAAGCTTGTCAAATATCACGTCATTTTATGAAGAAATTACACATTATCGATATTGCATGTTTTAATTAAAGTCCAAAGAAAAAAGGAAGAAAGAGGTCAAGGAACATTCCTCAACCTCAGTTACGATTTTTATTCTCCACGTTTGGCTTTTAACCCGAGCGTGAGTAGAACTGCAATAATAGCAAGAACTCCTGTGATTAGAAATGCAAGAGAATAGCCAGCAATAGTACCAAAAGTTCCTGCTACTAGAGCACCCAAGATTCCAGCAATGCCATATGCAGTGAAAACAACTCCATAGTTCTTACCAACATTTTCAGAACCGAAGTAGTCAGCAGTTGCAGATGGAAACAAGGCAAAATTGCCCCCAAAACAGAATCCGATAACTGATGCAATCACTGTTACCACGATCCATGATGTACCTGTGGGAACAAATGCAAAGGCAAACATTGCAACGGCAAGGATAAGGAACATCGAAACAAAAGTGGATATTCGACCAATCTTGTCTGATACTCTACCCCAGACAATTCTTCCTGCAGCATTGAAAATCGACATTATACCTGCAATGAGAGCGCCTAATTGTAGAGTTTCAACTAGTGTATCTATTTCGCCAGCTGCTGATACAACATTTCCAAGTGTCATGAGACCAGCAGTTGCAGCGAAGACAAACATCAACCATAGCAGCCAAAAACTACTTGTACGAATCATCGCGCCGGGCATCATACCAGTCCCTGCGCCATCTGCTGTTGTAGTTGGAGGTGTGTAGCCTTCAGGCAACCATCCACTTGGTGGATTCACTAGCATCTGGGAACCAATTACTACAAAAATGAAGTAAACCACACCAAGAATAATGAGTGGAATTCCAATAATGCCTCCATAGAACCCAATTAAGAATT
Organism: Candidatus Thorarchaeota archaeon; assembly: GCA_016840855.1. Lineage (GTDB taxonomy): Archaea > Asgardarchaeota > Thorarchaeia > Thorarchaeales > Thorarchaeaceae > SMTZ1-45. Next base: position 5,069 of record JAEORO010000060.1, read on the forward strand.
GTTCAACATAATTGAAAATAAGAGCCCCACCGCCAAAGCCAGCAACGGCAACACCTGTCATCAGACCTCTTTTGTCGGGGAACCATTTCACAAGAGCAGCAATTGGACATACATAAGCAAAGCCTATACCAGCCCCACCGATGATACCATATGTGATTACCAAGTAAATAGTCCCTTCAATCATACCAGAGCCAAATCCTAGAATGTCGACCAGTCCGGAAAGTGCTACACCAAGACCTAGTAAGATACCACCAAATGTGGAAACTTTGCGTGGACCTACGCGGTCTTGCCAACGGCCTGCAAATATCATGAAAAGTGCAAATGAAGCCAGACCTGCTGCAAAGGGCAGGTTTGACCATAATTTGTCCCATTCGTAGAGTCCTCCAGCAGCAATAGTCGTATACAATGCTTTTTGAAAGATACTCCAAGCATAGATAGAACCGAGACAGAGTTGGACAATGATTGCTCCAAGAACAACCATGTTCCGGTTTCCAATTTTCTCTTCAGACATGAAGTTTTCACCCATCAAATTGTTAGGTATTGAGCGGCTGGCGGAGAACACGGTACTAAAAGCCTTCCGTCTTGTCAAAACTAGAAATAAGTCACTTGCAAATGCCTATATGTGAGTAGTAAACGGAGGAACTACCGATAGGGGTGTTTTGCAATGAGTAAGATAGACTGGACCCAGAAATACAAGAAAAAGGTAGTTAATGCTTCGCAGGCTATTAAAAAAATAAAACGTGGAGCAAGAATCTTTTTGGGAACAGGCTGCGGTGTACCATACCACCTCGTTCAAGAATTAGCGAAACACGCTGGGCAGATGGCGGATAATGAGATTGTCCACCTTCTAACCCTTGGCGACACCCCATCTGCAGACCCTAAGTTCCAGAATCAGTTTAGGCATAACACATTCTTTGTGAGTGCAAACATTCGTGAAGCAGTTTCTGAGGGTCGTGCAGATTACACTCCAATAATGCTTTCCGATATTCCAGATCTTTTCCGGCAGAAGAGGATGCCTCTTGATGTCGCATTGATTCAGATTAGTCCTCCAGATAGAAATGGCTATAGCTCGCTTGGTATTTCTGTTGATATCACAAAGTCTGCATCTGAAAGTGCTGATCTTGTCATTGCGCAAGTTAATGAAAAAATGCCAATCACTCATGGGGATTCGTTCATCGATGTTCGAGATATTGATTATTTGGTCCCATATAATGAGCCACTAAGGGAATTTGAGGCTGCGGAGATTGATGATACGATTGATAAAATAGGTCGATACGTGGCCAGACTTGTTGAAAATGAATCAACACTTGAGTTAGGAATCGGAGCACTACCACAATCAGTCTGCAATAACCTTCTGGATACAGGAGTTCAAAACCTTGGAATTCATACCGAGATGTTTAGCGACAGTTTGATTCCGCTTATTGAGCAAGGAGTTGTGACAAACAAGAAAAAGAACCTCCATCGTGGTAAGGTGATTGCTAGCTTTGCCATGGGTTCTGAAAAACTGTACAATTATATTGATGACAATCCAATGTTCCAGTTTCACGATACTGCATACGTGAATGACCCCTATGTGATTGGCCAAAATAACAAGATGATTGCAATAAATTCAGCACTCGAAGTGGACCTTACTGGTCAAGTATGTGCAGACTCCATAGGCCACAGTTTCTACAGTGGTATAGGAGGTCAAGTTGACTTTATTCGTGGTGCAAAGAGGTCCAATGGAGGCAAGGCAATAATATGCATGCTCTCTACTGCAATGGATGGTAAAGTTTCACGAATTGTTCCTCGACTAAGTGAAGGTGCAGGAGTTGTGACGACCCGTGGAGATGTTGACGTAGTAATCACTGAATACGGTCTTGCGATACTCCATGGAAAGACGATTAGAGAACGCGTTCTCTCCCTCATCGCGATTGCCCATCCTAAATTCAGAAATGAGTTACTAGAAACTGCAAAGAAGATGCACTACGTCTTCGAGGACCAAGTTCCATTCCTTGTTCAAGGCACATATTTTGCTTCAGAGTATGAGATACAGGAAACTTTCAAGACTGCTGATGGACCAATTGAGGTCGAATTCAGGCTGATTAGACCAGATGACACGGATAGAATCAAGGAACTCTTCTATGATTTGAGCGAAGAGAGCATCTACTTCCGGTTTCTCACTCCATTGAAGTCATTACGTCGACAAACACTGCAAGATTTCTATAACGTCGATCAATCAAGTGACATCAGTGTGGTGGCGGTTGTGAGAGGTGGCGAAGATGGAGAAACTGAGAGGATTATAGGTGCTGGGAGATATCTTCTAAATAGAAGCACAAATGAAGCGGAGTTTGCTCTGCTTATACAAGATGAGTATCAGGACAAAGGAATTGGCACATTCCTCCTCAACCATCTCATGAGGATTGCAAAGAGTAAGGGAGTTGGAGCCTTTATTGCCTATGTTCATCCTCAAAACCAACCAATGATCCGGTTCATTCACAAAACTGGAAAGGTGGTTGAGAGCAAACTCTCAATTCAAGATGAGGAGTATATCTTTCGACTCAAGTTATGAGAATTTAATTCCAGAGTAATTCTCATTGGCAAGTCCGTGATTGATAGCTAAATGTAAGTATGACGAATCTGAGCTGGACGCCCATTCACGTGGATAGTTTCAAGGAATGTTGATAATGAATCATTTGGAAATTCATACCCTTGATTAACAATCTGCTGTTTTAGGCTTTTGAATATCTCAAGAACAGTTTCGAATTTTGGTGCATCCAGAGCTTCACAGAAAAGCTTGTAGGTTTCATTAGACATGCCCATATTTTTCACATGCGGCGTCCACCATTTCAGTGGTGGTGTCCACGATTTCTGCATCGTGAACCATAGATTGACTGCTGCAACGACTGCACGAAAAGCATTCAGTTTTGAGTCATATACATATCCTCGTCGCTGGTTGATGTCAGTATAGCCTAAAGCACCAAGTAGTGTGCAGTATTTGTTCTTGAGACGGTCAAGATGCTCCTCCTCTGGATATCTTGCAAGTTTTTGTCGCCACTCCTCTAGTTTGCCCGATGGATCATGAATCACAACTCCCTCAACATATGGAAAGTGGTCCATGTCCAAGGGAGATTCCATCTGTTGTCTGAACCAAGCATTGGAGATTGGAGAGAAGTCAATCACAAGTTTTCTGGGTTCAACTGACTCGTCAAACTCTAGCCAGATTGTATCCTTGAGTTCAAGGCTATCATAATATTCTTCAGTGACGTAGATCAGTGCGTCCCAGTCGGTGGTGGGGGTTCCAAAACCTGTAGCTCTACTCCCCCAAATCATCACTCCTAGTACATGTGGTTCTTTTACTAATCCCTCAAGACGGTCTCGGACCATCTTGTCATCTATCTCCGCAATGGTCTTCACAATTGGAATCCGAGTTTCGTTCATTTACTATCGCCTTAATCGGTTATTGTAAGTAATGAACATTAAAGCATGATTGTTTGCGCGGGAAAACAGTAGATTGATACAAGAACATAGTTGCTAGAGCGATTATAAAAAGTGAAGGCGCCACACCGCCGGGAAGCGGAAACGACAGACACTAAAAGTCGTGATTAGGGACCGTGGCGCTCAACATATAGGAGTTCTACTCAGGTCTAATAAAGACCTAGAATTTTGACGAGATTAAATTGAGCCTATCTGACAAATTACTATGACAGACACAGTATTAATCTCATTCGTGAAACAATTTTCAAGAGAGCAGCTTCAAGCCATAGATTCAGCCTTATGCATCCTCGATCCAGATGAATATCGCGATTATCACGACCAGTTCGGTATATGCAATGCTCCAGACTGTATTGAAACATTAAGAAAAGAGATTCGTGCTGCTCTTGAGAGGAGCACTAAGACTTAGTCTACGCTAGGAGGAATTCTGGCGGAAACAGAATGAAATACTCAATGACAACGGAGAGTACAATACCACCTAGGATAAGCCCCTTCCCTCTCTTTGGATTGACATCTGTAAACCAGAGTATAGCACCAATGAGTACTATGATGACCCCTGATATTTGGCCAATGAAGATTAGAAAATCCCAAATCTCAGCGAAGTACGCACCTATCATCTGTACAAAGTTCTGAAGTGGAGACTGCAAAAGTATAGGATTCATCCTCTCAACCAACGAGTGTGTGTTTGTATAGTGATTTAAGGTCCTAGCAGATTGAAAGAGAAATTACAGGAACGATTTTGCTCCATAAAACCGACGCGCATCTAGAGTGAGTAATGCAATAGCTTCAGCTGCTGCAAAAAGGTCAATGACAAGGTATAGACCCATGAGATAGCTTGTGACGTAAATGAGAATCGAGAAGGTTAATGGGGTCAATAGGGTAATTATCGTACTCATTGCTATCCCATATCGCCAGCCATTCAAACTCCTCTTCCACACCCAGTTTACAGTAAGTATGTCTAATGCTCCTATAATAAAATAGATTGAAGGTGGTGATATTGCCATAAGGTCAAGTCCTGGTACACCCAGACGACTAGCAAATTTAACAAAGATAATCCAATTGAAGACGATAAGGAGCATGCCTCTAGTAGTTTGGAGTAATGTACCTAATATAACACCATTTGATCTTGGTGGACGAGTTTTAAACTCCTTTTCAGAGAATTCCCTCAATCTCTTTTACCCTCTAATCAATCAGATGTACAGTTCTTCTGTTTTGTGGTTAGAGAATGAATTAGATGAGCAGTGGTGGGCCCGGGGAGATTTGAACTCCCGACCCCCGCCTTGCAGAGTGAAAGAGCTGAAGCTCAAACACGTATCAGAGCGGTGCTATAACCAGTCTAAGCCACGGGCCCATGAGCAAGAGTTGCTGGTGCGGTCTGGATAAAAAGATTATGACTGCGCAATCTTCGAATTGCTCAGCAATACATCAGGTGTCAGAAACTGTTTAGTGTCAGTTTTATTGAACCACCTACATGAAAAAACTAATCGCAGCTGGCATTCTGATTGTCCTTGTTATTGTTGTTGGAATATTGTTTTTGTTAGGGAGTGTCAATTAGCAAATTGGGAGTATGTTTGATATTGAAGTATTATTCTCACAATACTTCAGGAGCAATTTTCCTGATGAAATCAAGAGACTCTCTTGCTTCATTCATACTCAGTTCAAAAATGATAGGACCATCAAACTTGTCTTTTACCAACTCCAGTAGAAACTCGCGTAGCAATTTCTCGCCCATTATTCCTCGACCGAGAGCGATGTGATCTTCATTAACAACCGTATCGTCATCCTCCTTGGCAGCATCCTGCAGATGAATCTCCACCATTCTATCTTTGTGTGTTTCATAGAAGTCCATGATTGACTCAGTGCCAGACATCTGTGCCAAAAGGTGTGCCGTGTCGAAACAGATGCCAGTGTCTAAATCGTCAACTACCTCTCGCAGGATATGATAGGGAAAATCCACATTCTCAATAGCCAATTTGTGTGGGTTGATTTCTGTTCTACTGACTATATCTTCAACGCTTGCAGCTGCAAACCCAGCCAATAGTTGTCGAATCAAACGAATCAGATTTGAATCATAATTTTGGTTTGAGAAGTTAGCAGCCATATCACCTGATGCATGTAAAACATAAACTTCTGGCTCAAGAAGTTTGGCAAGTTCAATTGCTTCAATGATACTGTCAACACTACCTTTTCTCACATGTTCGTTGAAAGTAGCCAGTTCTAAGGACCAAAATGGGAGATGTGCAGTATAAGAGAAACCTAATTCATCCTTTAGGTCTAACAGTTGACTGATTGATTCTGGTGTGATTGAGCTTGGAACTATGTGTTTCGCATCCATTGTGATTTCTATAACTGAGTAGGAATCTAACATCGCCTCTCTTACAACGTCCGCAACATTAAGACGAGAAAAGTCAGGAACACCATCGACCACTACTTTTTGAGCCACTTCAAGAAATTCTAGAGCTGTTGTACCAAACTTTAGAGGCATAAATTAGGCATCTCCATTCTGTTCTCATAGAAATCCTCCCGATAAATGTACCATAGTATGAAAGACATATACGTTGGTTCTTCATCAAATCTTACAGTGACAACAATGACAATTACCATTCGATACTTAGCACATGCGAGTTTTCAAATCAAAGATGGAAATCAGAATATATACATCGACCCTTCTACCAAAAACACAGGTCTCAAGAAAGATGCTTTTCAACCAGCAGATTTGATATTAGTCACTCATGGGCATGAGGATCATTTTGACAAAGACCTAATCAAGAAGATTCGGAAGCCGGGGAACCCTGTACTTGCTTCAGAGAGTCTAAAGAAAGAGCTGAAAGGAGTAGCAGTGTGGGACATGAGTCCAGGACAATACATGAAAATGCTGTTCAGCGACGCTCAAATTTGGGCGACTGAGGCCTATAACGTAAAGAGAGTTCGACCAAATGGACAACCATTTCATCCGAAAGGATTTGGCATGGGATTTATCTTAAAGATTGGAGAGAAGAGAATTTACCATGCCGGTGACACTGATTTGATTCCTGAGATGGAAAAACTGGCAGAGATTGATTTGGATGTAGCTCTTCTTCCTAGCGGAGATACATACACAATGGATGTCAATGAAGCTGCAGAAGCTGCATTGATTATCAAACCCAAGGTCGCAATCCCAATGCACCTGAAAGGAGCAGATGCAACAGTCTTCAAAGAAAAGGTGGAGTCCCAATCAAATATCAAAGTAGTCATTCTTGGTGAGGGAGAAGAATATACTTTGGAATAGAATCGAATAGAAGAGCAGGTAGCTTAGCTACCTGTTCATTCTAAGCGTGTTTGTGTTTACATTTTTCGAAGAGCATGAGATTCTATGACGGGATCCACTTCAAGGACTTCAACCTTGAGCATCTTGTCACCCTGGTGTATACTCTTGACAACATCCATACCTTCCACTGTTTTTCCAAAAACTGTGTGCCCACCATCTAGATGTTTGGTCTTTTCTCTGGTTAATACTACGAAAAATTGGCTTCCAGCCGTATCTTTTCCAGCGTGCGCCATCGAAAAGGATCCAGGTTCATGTCTTTGTCTTGGACCACTGGTTTCACATGGAATGCGATATCCAGGGCCACCAGTCCCATTGCCAATGGGGCAACCTCCTTGAATAACAAACTCTGGGATGACTCTGTGAAAGGTAAGACCATCGTAGTATCCACTCTGCGCGAGTGTCACAAAATTCTTGACCGTGTTTATTGCATCATCATTCCATAGTTCCCCAATGATGTCCCCACGATTCGTCTGTATCTTTATTCTTGTTGGCAAATTCAGTCGCCTCTCTATCTCGGTCGTCCCAACCTTCTTAGAAGTTCCGGAAGACGCGATATAATCATGGCGATGCCTATCTGCTTATTAGCAATTCTTGAGCTTCTTGCACGAGCAAATGCCTATCGAGAAAAAGTACACTGAAGGAAGGACTACATTCCTGAGTGCAGATGTTGAATATTATAGTGGACAAAAGAAACAACCAACTGCAAGTTTGCCTGTGTTCTACAATCCAAGAATGCAACTAAACAGAGACCTCTCTGTACTATTTCTTCGAGCCTACATGATGAAACATCCTGTTGAATTAATGTGTGAACCATTGACAGGCTCTGGTGTCAGGACTCTAAGATATCTCAATGAGTGTCGGGGTGACTTCAAGGCTATACTATGCGATGCCAACCCACTAGCTGCGGAAACAGCACAAAAAAATGTTGAAGCACTTGGATTTAGCAATCGAGCTGAAGTCGTCCATGGCGATGCCAAACTATTGTTGATGTCAAAATCAAGAGAACAGCGTTTTGATTTTGTTGATATTGATCCATTTGGGACACCTGCTCCTTACCTCTATGCAGCGGTGCAGTCAATAAATCCAAGAGAGGGCTTACTGGCGATAACTGCAACTGATATGCCAGTTCTATGCGGAGTTCATCCTAAAATCGCGCTAAGAAGATATGGAGGGTTCTCTACTCGAACACCATACACTCATGAGATTGCAGTCAGACTTCTCAACGGGTTCATATACAATGTTGCTGGTGCTTGTGATTGTTCAATAAAGCCCCTTGCAGTATTAAGTACCGATCACTATGTCAGGACTTGGGTAAAGATTGAAGCAAATAGAACTGAGGCTAATCTCCAAGCGAGAGAAATAGGTACTATCCTATATTGTACAGGATGTATGCATTCGGAGATAAGAGCGCTTTCCATGAAAGTAGAAGATTCAAGTTTTGAGCACCAAAAGGATGGATGTACTGGACCTATTCGTGTTGCAGGACCTTTGTGGATTGGGGAGTTATTTAGTACCGAATATCTCATGGACACTATAAAGGCACATGAGAATGTTGATAGGGAAACCTATCATCGAAGAGTTCCTGATATGCTTGAAAAAATGATGGGGGAGTCTGCTCTAACAAACAGACCATATATTGACATTCATTCATTGTGTGATTTATACAATTTAACACCACCAAAAAACCAAATCATTATCGATGGGCTAAAAGAGCAGGGATTTGAAGTTACTAGAACCCATTTCAAACCCACAGCAATCAGGACAACTGCTCCAGTGAGTGAAATCACGAGAATCATTATTGAACATACCAAGAGGTGACTATACGATGGGACGACCACGAGGTGGGCAGAGAGAGCGAAAGAAAGAGCATTATTATAAAGCAGCTAAAAGGGAGGGGTATCGGAGTAGGTCTGCATACAAATTGAAGCAGATTGCCAAGAGCCACAAGCTCCTTCTGGGAGTCGATCGAGTGGTTGAACTCTGCTGCAGTCCAGGAGGGTGGACACAGGTTCTAAAGGAGCTCGATGCTAGTCTTCAGATTGTGGCTGTGGATTTAGATATGATGTCACCATTAGAAGAAGTCAAGTTCATTCAGGGGGATATTCTTGATGAAAATGTAATAGAGAGGATAAAGCTACTCACAGGAGGTAGTGTTGACTTAGTTATTTCAGATTGCTCACCAAAAGTGAGTGGACATTGGGACTTGGATGTAGCAAGGCAGCTATCACTTGCAGAGGGAACTATCGATATTGCATTCAAATTACTTGGAAATAGAGGAAAAGTATTAGCTAAAGTATTCCAGGGTCCTGGATTCCAAGAGTTTCATCAGTCAGTCAAAAACAGATTCAACTCTGTGAAACTGGTCAAACCAGACGCGTCGCGTAGAACTAGTGCTGAAATATATCTTCTTGCAATAGGACCTCGTGGACGAGGCTCGCAAAATAGTTCCTAGCTAGTCGCTTTGCCCAAGTCGGTGCCTAGCCATTCCTCAAGCTCTCTACATGTGACTGGAGAGTCCGGTTGTCTGATTCCGCATCTGCCAATCTTCAGGCAATGGAAACACGGGCAACCATTCATATCGGATAGACCACCGGCATCAGCATCCTCAACGACGTGAGTTCTTATGATGTATCTTTCTTTTTCGAGTTCTTGTTTCTGCATTATTCGTCCCTCAGACATTAATGTGGTGATTATTGGTGCAATCTCTTGAGAGTCGATACCAAGCCTATCCGCGAGTTCCCCGATGAGTAGACCATTCTCACCTGCGTCGCGCAGTGCGTTCAGGATCTGGTCGCTATCATCTTTCATTGAAATGACCTTGAATAGACACGTGGCAACATCAAACGAACTACACAAGATGATATTTAATTATCGGAAGCTGCTAACCATTATCGTCAAATGTCGTATTCAATTATGCATAAATGTACACTAGTGTACATCAATTTTTCTTTAGGTAAAGCATCTGGCCAACCATTTTTGACGTGTCCAATCCAGATCGTGGGCGAACAGAAACATAAGGCTCCTTAACAGGTCCAAAGACATCAATGATTACACCAACTTCTTGTGCTTTGCTATCAAGCACGACAGAGCGAGACCCCACGGATGGTGTTTTATCTGTACGTAGAATTATCGATCCACGCTTAGAAATATGAAGAACTTTTCCCAAACGCCTCAATAGACACACCTACTCAACCAGGATTATTTTCTGCGTTTCTTCTTTCCCTTTTTCTTCTTTTCAGCAAGAGTCCGAGCTGATTCTCGTTGAGCTACAGCTCTTCTAACACCTTTCGCGAGCATGAGTAACACTCGCTTTTTCTTATGCTTCTCAGGATTTTCTACAAGCATATAGCCATTATATTCTGTAAAACCACGAGGGTATTCTTTGTTGGATTCGCTCTCATACTCAAAACCTGACGACTCAGCAGCTGCCTCTAGGATTTTCAAGGTGACATTTGAAGCAGCCAAATTACTTGATACTCTACGACCTTGCATCCTTGTGAGATTCTTTTCGAAATATGCAGGCCAAATAATCAGCTTCCCATCGTGTTTTCTCATTCTAAGATGCTTCCAAGTTCTTTTCATTCTCTCAAGTTCTGATGCTCTTTTTACCTTTCGCATCTGAGGATTGATATTGAAAACATTCTCGAGAAATGATGAACTTGATAAGTCAGTAAGCTAGCCACCTAACAACTGAACCAGAGGATGAAACATACTTGACCAGAAAGAGCAAGGATATTTACTTTGCAGAGATTGCAGATTTGGTTTCTTCACGAAGTACATGCTTGAGAAATCAAGTTGGAGCAGTTATCGTTAAAGATTCCCAAATTCTTAGCACAGGATATAATGGTGCTCCTAAAAAAATTCCACATTGTGAAGATATAGGATGCCTTAGAGAGGATCTTGGTGTAAAGCCTGGAGAACGTCATGAGTTGTGTAGGGGCTTGCATGCTGAACAGAATGCCATCATTCAGGCAGCATTTCACGGAGTAAGTGTAAGTAATGCTAAGATTTACTGCACAACACGGCCTTGCAGCATCTGTACGAAGATGCTCATCAATGCAGGAATTCATGAGATTATCTACATCGAGGAATATGAGGATGAACTAGCTGCACAACTTGTGAAAGAAGCAGGTCTTAGTCTACGTCGTGTTGAAGTTCCTAGAAAGTATGGTAGGAATTCAAAATAGCTATATCCGTGAGGCGCTCATCTGGAAAGGTTAAAGAAGAAGATTGGTTTGTTCCAGCTTGAGTGGGTGTCGTCATATGGGAGAACTTCAGAATCTGATTAGTATCCATGACTTGGATAGGAAGATGATAGACCATATCCTTGACACTGCAGCAGAAATGGAGTCAGTTGCAGTGAATCGAAGTAAGATTCTAGACTCAAAAATCATGGCGGTCTTATTCTTCGAACCTTCTACACGTACGCGCCTCTCTTTTGAGAGTGCGATGCTTAGACTTGGTGGAAGTGTTATTGGTTTTGCAGAAGCAGGGGTGTCAAGTGCAGGCGGAAAAGGGGAAACTCTTGCTGATACAATACGAACTGTTGAAAGATACGCGGATATTATTGTTATTCGCCATCCATTGGATGGATCTGCAAGAGTGTCTGCTGAGTTTTCTAAGATTCCTGTAATAAACGCTGGTAGTGGTTCTGAAGAGCATCCAACTCAAGCTTTGCTCGATCTTTATTCGATTCGTAAAATGAAGGGGAAAATCGACGGTCTCTCTATATCCCTCTGTGGAGACCTCAAGTATGGTCGGACAGTTCATTCTCTGGGAATGGCGCTTAGTCATTATGATGTCAAAATCAAACTTGCTGCACCTCAAGCACTCAGAATGAAGCCAGCTATTATTGAACAGATGAAAAAATCTGGAGCTGATGTCGTAGAAGTGGAAACTGTCGAAGAGGCTGTGAAAGATGTAGATGTGATATATACAACACGTATACAGAAGGAACGTTTTCCTGATGTTCGAGAATATGATAAAGTAAAAGACAGATTCCGAATTACAGTAGATGATTTGAACTTAATGAGGGAAGACACGATAATATTGCATCCTCTACCAAGAGTGGATGAACTTGACCCCGAAATTGATAATACGCCTCATGCAAAATACTTCGACCAAGTATACAATGGAGTAATCCTGAGGATGGCTGTGTTAAAGCTGATTCTTGGTTAAGTTGGTTCTATCGCTCTTAAATCACGTGTCAGGGTTTCAATAGACCCAGCTTTGCTCACAGCTAATGGGATACGCATTTGTTCAGAAAGATCCAGAGCCAGTCTATCAACTTCGGAAACACCATGAAGGATAACAAGTGATGGTTTGAACTCTTGTGACTTGATAGCAATCATCGGGGCTCTGCCCGTATTTACATTGGTGAATAACAGACACCTCTCTGTTGTAGCACCGAAAAGTTTCAGGAATGCATCGCTGCTTAGCTCTTTCACAGCTCGTTCTACGTCGACCAGAGTATAGCCATAGAGCTCTCTGTCAAGAAGCTTTTCTCCTGCCTTTACAACACATTTTAGACGCTGACAGAACTCTTTTGCTGTGATAGGGGAAGAAAAGTCACTCATTGCTAACACAATATTGAGGTCAACAAGACTAACATCCATAAGTCGAACAAATGCAGCAACAACCTGACCTCCATTTCGTTCATCTAGTGTTAGCAAAGCCATGACAAAACGTTGTATTGTTGAAGTACCTGGAGATTTTCTTCGTCCAGACTCATAATCACTAATCACGCTTGGACTGATGCCAAGATAGTCCGCAAGAAGGATCTGTGGTAATCTAAATCGCTCTCTCCAGATTCGCATGGTCTGTCCTGGATGTTCTGATAAAGTAATCTCACCAGCAATGCGACGAGCAAGACGCTCCCGGACAGACGACTGATACGACATTGAACGAAGTTTCTAGTGTTTTGAACATAAGGATTTCGACTATTGACGATGTAATAATCCCTTAATAAATAGAAACAGGTTACAAACATGGAAAGAAGAAGAATTAGTGGTGGGCCGGCCCGGATTTGAACCGGGGATCCCTTGGAGTCTTGCTAACGGACATCAGTCCGTATGACCCAAACCAAGAATCATAGCCAAGCTAGACCACCGACCCTTTCGGTGGTGTCAGCACCAAGTTACGGTTATAAGAATAGCGTTGGCATCATTTAGAAATCTCGAAAATTACGCCTTGGTAAGGTTCAAGGAAGAGAGTAGTATCTTTGATTGAAGATGTGTCAGCTATGGTGGAGAATAGAAGCCTTGATTTTGGAACTATTTCTCTAATCGGCACTAGTTTTTTTGAGGGATTCAGCCAGATTTGGACTACCTGTTTTTTGAGTATCCTCTGATACGAGAGAAGATTTCCAAAGAGGAAGGACGGTAATAGATGGAATGAGCCAGAATGAAGAGCAGGTGTGGTCTTGCGGAGTTGCAGAAGTGATTTGTAACAGCTCAAGAGAGAAGTGGAATCAGACTCTTCAAAGTCAACGTTGAGTGTTTCATGCCCTGGACTAATAGGTAGCCATGATTTCACTTCCTCTGAGCAAAAGCCAGCATTAGGGGAAGAGTTCCATTGCATTGGAGTCCTGCAGTTATCACGATTGAGCGAAATAGAGCCACTTCTTGTGATTAGGTTGACGAGAAACTGAGGAAGCCAGCTGTATTTTTGGCCAACAGGGTCTAGTGCAGTCTTCAGGGGAAGTCTGTGATTTGACATTCCAATCTCTTCACCATAATAGATGAAAGGGACCCCTCTTGCTGTTAACTGTAACATCGCATTGAGCTTGGCTTTATCTTGATTGTTTCCTAGTTTGGTGATTCTTCGCACCTGGTCATGATTTGAGAACACCCAGGTAGGAGTGTAAGGTTCAGGGAAGACCTGTTCATACCTACTGATTAGTCTTCGAAGTTGCTCAGAATCAAGTTTCACATCAAGTGACTGAAATTGGAATGTCATGTTAAGACCATCAGTTTCATCTTCGTTCCTAATGTCACCACAATACTTTTTGAGCACTTCAAGCGAGGCTGTTATCTCTCCGACTAGAAATCGTTCAGGGTCTGAGTATTCATCTATCACATTCTTGAGTTCCTTCACGAAATCAAAATTGTCAGGATGATTAGTCGTATAGATTTTATTTTGGAAAAAGCTCTTGTCATCGCTCTCTGATGGAAACATCTTCAAGGCAAAAGGATTGTTTCGTAGGGCGGCATCTTCAAACATGGTATTGATTATGTCCAAACGAAAACCATCTACTCCTTTGTCAAGCCAGAAGCGAACTGTATCAAACATCTCTTGTTTCACTTCAGGATTACGATAGTTGAGGTCTGGTTGAAAGGGGAGAAACTGCGCCCAATACCACTGATCGGTTTGTTTGTCATAGTGCCATCCAGGACCACCTACCATAGCTTTCCAGTTGTTTGGAGGCTTCTTACCGCCTGGCTTTTTTCCATCACGCCATATGTACCAGTTCCGTTTTGGATTGTCTTTACTTGATCTTGACTCAAGGAACCATGGATGTTTCTCACTGGTGTGATTGAGAACCAAGTCAAAAACAACATACATCTCTCGATTGTGAATCTCCTGAATGAGTTTCTCACAATCAGACATTGTCCCATATTCTGGTGCAATATTTCTGAAATCACTGATATCGTAGCCAAAATCTGCTTGAGGACTTGAAAAGAAAGGTGAGAACCAGATTGTTTCTACGCCTAGATTCTGAAGATAATCTAACTCCGAGATAATACCAAGAATATCTCCAACTCCATTTCCAGAAGTGTCCTTGAAGCTTCGCGGATAAATCTGATACACAGTGGATTTTTTCCACCATGGTAAGCTGCTACGATTTGCCTTTGACATAGTGGACACCTTTAGGGACTAAATTGAGACCTCCTCTTTTCTCTTCTCACCTGTATCATCTTTAAGATAAAATCAATTTTTCAGACATAAATAAGGTCTTAACAGATAGTTGGTATTCGGTTATGAGTGATATGAGTCTGCTTGGACCTGATGATTTCGACTTGGATAGAAAAGGTCGAAAAAAGAAGCTGGCAAAGGATTTAGCTCCTTCGGTAGCAAAAGAGATTGAGAAATGGCTAGATAGAGAGGACGATCCTGAAGCTTTTAAGAAAGTTTCAGACCTGGTAGGTCCGAAAGAAGCCGCACGTTTGTTTAGTCGACGCCGACAACACGGACAAAAATCGAAATCTAAAGACCCCCTGCTCGAAGATTGATGAAGTGACCAACTTGGCTGCAGAGACACCTGATCTTGATGAGCACACACGTCAGAGTAATCTCAGGACATCACTGGCTTTTATTCGCACGATTGATGCGGAAAAAAGAACTCATTTGGCAGAACTTAGAACAGGAATAGGCATCCTGACAATACCGTTGTCTCTTTTGACCATCCTAATCGCTACATCGAATTACTACTCTGTCAGTCATGTTCTAGGGTTCATCATAGGTCTCATTGTTGGTATAATACTGCTTTTCTTGATTGGAGGGTATCTCGTCGTATCATCCCTTAGAAAGATTCGTTTAGATGACCACCTTCGATTGAAATGTGATGACCTCTCACATTTAGTTACTGAGTTTAATAGTGAACAATAGAAAAGGTGAATCCTAAGGTGGGATTCGAGTTCCAATCTAAATATTATCCAAATCAGGGTGTTGTTCTACTTGGCTGGTTCGAATGTAGTCTATCACTGCCCAATACCATAGTGCAAAAAGGACGATTATTAGGTAGTATCCAAATATGAGAAAAGTTCCACAAATAGCAATCCCGATACCAGTCACAGTTGTTTTAGCCCAGGATTTCTGTCGCCATATTGGTAGGCTTGCACAGAGAGATACTATTCCAAACACCATCATGAGGATTCCAAAAAGAGGGTGGAAAGTATATGGGTCTGTTATTGCGAAGTAATATATCTGAAAACCGGTATACACTAGAAATAGCCCTCCCAGAACCATTAAGATAGTAGCATTTTTGACACCAGAAGGCATTTCAACCTTATTCAATGATTTTCACTCAATTCGATGTTTTCATTATCGTATGTCTAAGGTTCCTGATAGACTTTGTTAGTTATGATGGTTGAAGAATAGTTCAGGTAGATGTTCGATTAATAGGTGGAGAAAATGGAGTCCTTAGTGAAACACGAGATTTCATTCCATGATGCAGACATTTCTTGTAATATCAAGAGTTTGAGGAAAGTTTGAGCCCAAAAGGAGCTGCGTTGTAGACAAGTCATATAGTTACACAGAGCCTGTATCTAATGAATCAAATATCTTGATGTGATAAAAATGACAACTAAACTCAAAATCACAGTAATGAAGACTTTCGGACCAGAGGAAGTATTCGGACACACGATGCTACGAGATGGTAAGGCAATACAAGCATGTAGCTACAAAGTGGGAGAGGAGTTCATTATGGACAGCCATCTCGATAGACCTAAGGATTTCTGTGGCAGGGCTTGGCAAGACCTCTATACAACTCTGATGACATATTACTGTGGTGGGGATTATGATTATCCTGAACAAGGCGTAACGTACCAACCGTGTGGTGATGGGATAAGACCAGTCATCTTCAAAATAGAGAAGATGAGTGAATAAATAGGAAAGAGTGGAGCCCCAGGCGGGATTTGAATTCGCGCTCCATGGCGCAGACGTCCATGAAGTCCCGCGGCCTCCTCCTTTATGGGAAATCATCAGTACGATAATTCCTTACCAAGGAGGCGATCTAACCGGTCTAAGCTACTGGGGCATCCGTAAGACAACCGAGGGCTGTCACTTCGCCTTCGGCATGAAAATCCGTGATAAAGATTTCTACAGTGGCTCTATTCTTCGAGGAGCACAACGCCTAATGAAACAGTTGAATCTGTAAATCAGAACAGAATGGAGGTGCAACGAGTGCCATGGACTCAAAATCGAAGAAGTGATAAAAACAAGATGCCCATACGAATGTTGGAGATTGGAGCAGGTGGAAGACTATTCGGATGTATCTGAGCCCAAAAAACCACTCGGAATACGAGCTTATGGCATATCTGGTTCAACTCTAAGAAAAGAGATTGAGAGTATCACTGGTGTAAATCCCGGGAATAAGGCGGTGTATTCCAAAGAAACCGGCCGCGTTTCAGTTGAGTCTGAAGTGTTTGGCGCCGGAAGCTGCGGTGGGGGTGGGGGTGATTGCTACTGTGGCGGCGGTGGGGGTGGGGGTGACGAAGGCGTTGCCATCTGCCTCATTATTGTTCTGGCAGTTATGATTGCCTTTACAATTGTATGGTTCATTGTGATGCTTGCCTTCTCAATCATGACGATAGGAGGCTTCTTCAAAAGACGGTTTCGGACTCTTGTTGTGGTCGAAAATGAGAACAAGGAGTTTATCGGAAAACTTGCTGCAGCCACAGTGCAGAAACGAGGTGCTTTAGATTATTCATTCGGACAGCTTGAGTATGATGATTGGATGACCCATACATTTGGATTGTATCACAGGTTGAAACTTCTTAGGCAAGTTGGATTCTTCTTTGGGTTTTGGTGGGCAGTTATTGAAATCGCATTCAAGTTGAACGAGTATATTAATCATCAAGGCGGTTATAATCTATGGCCGCTTCGCTATGTGATGATAGTAATCTTTCTCCCCCTTCTACTCTATAGTCCAATACTGGAGATACAATTCAGGCACAACTTTGAAGCTGGAGATGAGATGATTCAACGACTAATTAGTCATGAGCCTGCATACTCACCAGATCAACCCATGATGTTCTCAGAAACACCAATTGAAGTGGGAAGGATATCACCAAATGGTACGAAGAAGGACTGACTATTTGAACAGATTATGGAGTTGGATGTGGTACTCTCCGAGTTTCCCACCATAGTTGCCGGCGGTCATCTTTGTGATTCCTGAGTGGCTGCACACTGCTTCTATAGCGGCCTTCATAGCTTGAGCAACTGCAGACTCGCTGAGTCCATTGATGACGATTTCTTGAACAAATTCACTTCCCTTGGGTACAAGTGTGTTGGGAATCAGTGCACGCAGAGTTGGACAGAACTTCTCATTTGTGGAAGCAAACAACACCTTGTATTTTGATGATGGCTTGGATCCTGAACCAACAAGACCTCCAGGGAAGGGCGTGTATGCACCTTCTACTCCCTCGATGGCTTTCACGGCAGCCATTCCACTGGTCATACCACTCTCCACATCCTCGCAACAATAGATTATGTTGCCACCTGCCACTCCCTTCACACGGCCAAACATGTTATCCATAATGCATGTACCACTCATTCGTGGAATAAACCAGAGGACTCTTCCATCAATGGGACCCTTCTTCGTCTGGAACCCATCACCAAACATGGCAATTTTCTTTCCAATCTCATACAATTCTTGCGCATTAGGAGTATCATCATAAGCGGAGGCAGTTGGACTTGTCAAGACACATTGTCCAAGTCTTGCAAGTAACTGTGGCTCAAGCGCCTTTTTTGATCCCACAGCAAAAACAACTCGGACACCAGGTCGTCCATCAGGAGTCTTTTCAGGGGGCAATACATATTCGATTCCAGCCTCTGCGGGAGCCATAATCACGGAGGTTCCAAAGCCTGTTGCCTCCGTAGCTGTTATTCGTGCCCATTCCTCGGTGTAAGCTGTGATTATAGTGCGATTCATATGCATGCTGAAAGCTTCTGCAAATGTGTCTTCAATTGGAACTCCATTTATTTCCATTTCATTCCACCAGCTACGTGAAATTTCAAAGCAATGGTACCTTTTCTCTTTTCCGTCAGACTTAACCTGCAAAAGGCTTTATCAGTGGGATAAACATCACAAGAATTCTAGGTGGTTGGGCTAATGACGGTGATTTTGTCATTAAGAAAGGCTCCCGATATCCCTCTGGAAGCAGACACAATTACACCCACCCAATTTGCGGGAAAAGGTGTGAAAGAAATAGGAGAAATCCCTGTTCAGTGTGGTAATGAAGTCCTCAAACTCAAAGACTTCTTTGACGTGAGCGGAAAAAGTGCTCCGACTGCTGATGAAACCGAGATACTAGTCAAGGGAGATCTCAGAAAAGTCAAGATGATAGGAAAAGGCATGAATGGCGGCCAAATCACTATTGAAGGAGATGCAGGAATGTATCTCGGTGCTGAGATGATTGCCGGGCGCATTAATGTCAAAGGGTCAGTGGGACATTGGGCTGCTGCAGAGATGGAAGGAGGCAATATCCAGATTGAAGGGGATGCAGGAGACTACCTCTGTTCAGGCTATCGGGGGACACCCGAAGGCATGAGAGGTGGACGTGTATATGTAGCAGGGAATGTTGGTCGTGAAATGGCATCCCATATGCGAAAAGGGCTTATCGCCGTAAAAGGGAATGTTGGACCGCAATCAGCAATTCGTATGATGGGAGGTACAATAATAGTAGTTGGCGATATGGCTGAACGTGTCGGAGTACAAGCCACAAAGGGAATGATTTTCTGTCTTGGAAAGCTTGAGTCGTTGTTTCCAACATACAAGTTCAGTGGTAGCTCAGAGAGAGAGTTCATCAACTACTACCTTCGATACCTGAAAGACCGGAGACCGGATTTTCTTTCTGAGAATATCAGTCCTTCTGAGAAGTGGGTGAAGTATATGGGAGACTTTGCTGAAGCAAATCCCGGGGAAGAAATCTATGTTCGTACTGCAAAGAACCAACACTTGATTTGAGGTGAAAACTAATGAGACTTAGTGTGAATGAAGGTGCACTTGAGATTACCAAGGAGATAATGAATGGGAAGGATGAGTTAAACTGCAATGTCAGTGAACTAGGAAATGGTACAACAATTATCGATGCAGGCATTGAAGTGGCTGGAGGAGAGGAACTTGGCAGATTAGTTGGTGAGGTCTGTCTCGGTGGTTTAGGAGTAGTTCGGCACACCAAGATGCACATTGGGGATATGGACCTTCCAGCTGTTGTTGTAAGTTCAGACCATCCAAAGATTGCATGTATGGCATCACAATATGCAGGTTGGACTATCAACGTTGACAAGTACTTCGCAATGGGGTCAGGCCCAGCAAGAGCACTAGCCAGAGTCGAAAAGAAACTCTATGCAGGACTTGGTTACGAGGATGACGCATCAGTCGGTGTGATTTTGCTTGAAACAAGAGAGGTTCCCTCTGAGGCAGTTACTCAGTATATTGCAGACAAATGTAGCATCTCGCCATCAGACCTCTACTGCATTCTAGCTCCCACAGCATGTGTTGTGGGTTCAGTTCAAGTTTCTGCTAGAGTTGTTGAAGTGGGAATGCATAAACTACATGAACTAGGATTTGACCTTGATCGAGTAAGGTCAGGATATGGTGTAGCCCCTATAGCTCCTGTGGCAAAGAAGGATGCTAAAGCGATGGGGATAACCAATGACTGCATCCTATATGGAGGACGAACATTTTACTTTGTACGCTCAGATGACAAAGACTTGAAAGAGGTCATTGAAAAGGTACCATCATCTTCATCGAAGCAATACGGTCAGCCATTCTACGACCTTTTCAAAAGTGTTGAGTTCGACTTCTACAAAGTGGACCCGCATCTATTTAGTCCAGCTGAGATTACATTCAATCATATCGAGAGCGGGAAAGTATACCACGCTGGAAAACTTAATGCGGACATACTGAAGCAATCACTGGAAAGTGCAAAATAGAGGCCTTAAGTGACTTCCAGTTCACGGACTTCTTTTTGTTCTTTTTTAGTTGCGAGAACCAGCTCCTCAGCTTTCGGTATCGGATTATTGAAGGCCGCCCACACCATCACTACGGATATTAGAGATATGACCGCGCAAATCAAGAATGTAAGTAAGAACCCTCCAGTGAAAGGAATAAACCATCCAAAAAATGCAATGAGTGGCATGGAAACTAGCATGACAAGTGTGGGTTGTAAAGAATACATAGAGTTTCGGATGCGGTTGGGAATAACATCAAGCATCACTCTCTGAGTTAAGATGTCCGCAATTGCACCAAACATATTCAGGCCTACAAAGAGAATAAAGAGGAGAATTACTGGGATGACTGTCTGAACAGGAACCTCAATTAACGGGAGGTTCGTGAAAGGTATTAACACTGTGTAGAACTCAATGGTCGCTGGGTCAGTTCCTGCAGGTATGCCTGGAAAGACATAGACTATGACTGCAAGAATCAAATAAAACACAAAACCCGTGAACTGAAGTAATCTGAAGCGAGGAATCCATTTCTTTGGTTCGAATCTCTTTGCCAGCACACCGCTTCGCTCATTCGCAAGAGCCTGCGGAAGGAATACTAAGGTCCTGAAAGCAGAAACCGCGACCTGAGTTACAAGGAAACTGAAATAGAGAGGGAATAACAAAATATTCCACCAAACAGGCCCTATACTCCACATGACGACACCTCCGAGCATAATGAGTGTGACAAACTTACTGGACCAGAGAAAGCGAAAACCATCCTTGAGTAGAGACATATACTCTCCAAGTGCAGGTCGTTCCGCTTGTTCATCCCTCACGCCAGGTAGGTCTCTGACAAGTCTGAATACGATAATAGCGAGAAATACAGAAAAGACTGCCTGTAGACTAAAGACCCAAGTTTCCCCATATAGATAAGCGAGCCAAGACCCAGGCAGTAGAACTAGGGTTGCTGAAACTTGCCACACCATTCCAAGTCGTCCTTGGAACACGCCATATTGTTTACGATCAGTATCATGCGGCATAGCAACGCGATAGTTGTTATCAAACCAGGCACTGAACGCACCACTCTCCTGTGAAGAGCCAAGTCCAAAGAGAACATAGATGGCTATGTATAGCCAGATAGGACCAGGCGTGTTCTTAACTATCATTGATGAGAGACCGAACGCAGCTGCATAGCATAGAAGAGCTGAGGCTATCACATATCGCTGTCCGATCCAGTCTCCAATCGCCCCAGTAGGATAATCCAACGCAGTCTGAATGGCCATTTGAATGACAACGAGAAAACCAACGAGTGTGAGTCCTGCAAAATAATCACCATTGCCTAAGGACTCAGCGATATATATCATCCAGAAAGTCGTGCTGATTTGAAAACTTGCCGCAAAGGTTGGAAGGAGTACAGATAGAATCGTGACTAAGCGAACTACATTCTCAGTAGGTTCAGCAATTCCAAAGATTCTTGCATACCTGCTTGACACAACTGCAGGTTCCTCTTGCTCGCACTCCACAGCCATGACCTCGTATAACATTCATCACATATAGAGCTTCATGCTTGAGTATAAATCAAGCACTTTATCAACCGTTCCCTCACTCTTGGCGAGTGGTAGTGCAGAATGAAAGTCAAGCTTCAGTTCAGAGGACCACTAGCTAAAAAATTACAGGATGGATTCATTGAGATTGAGCTAGAAGATGATGCAAATCTCTCAGACTTATTGGTTCAGGTGATTAAGAGAGAATCCGATGTGAGAAATCTTTGGTCCAGTCCAGAAGTGATTGATCGTGATGCAGTAATTCTTTGCAATGAAACAGATATAGGTCTGAGTGGGGGACTTGAAACAGAACTCACTGATGGCGATGTTGTTATTGTCCTACCATTGATTCATGGCGGCTAGACAAGTTCAGCTCCAACATGGATTGCCTTGATGTCTATCTCAAGAGCTTTCACACTAATCATATCCGCAATTGCTTTCTCAAGGTTCTCAAGTGGAAAGAGACCTGACTTTTTAACCAGCGCACCCAGCATTACCATGTTGGAAACCAGTCTTAAGCCCAACTCATCAGCAGTTTTCATTGCTGGAATCTCGACAATCTCATAGCCTGAGATGTTTTTAGTATTCACGAGGTCAGGGTCTACAATGATAGTGCTATCTTTCTTTGCTTCAGGTAGATACAGATCAAATGACTTTTGTGACATCGCAATAAGGTAATCGGACTCTCGGACCTTTGGGTATCTGATAGGCTTGTCACTTACTATCACTTCACTCTTAGCAGTAGTTCCTCTGGCTTCTGCGCCATAACTCTGGCTTTGGACTGCCTCAAGACCGCTATATACGACTGCTGCGTACCCGAGAATGTCACCAGCTAGAACAACGCCCATACCTCCGGTTCCAGCGATACGAATCTCTTTTTTCATCAGATATCACTCCTCCAGATTGCTGAGAGTTGAACGAAGCAGTTCAGTAAACGGAATGTCGTGTCTATCTGCAAAGACTCCAAGGTCCATTCCTTCTTTTGTGGGAATTCGTTGGTCTATAGGGTCGCCTTTCTTTCGAACTGGTAATTTCTTAAACCATTGCAACATTTCTGGTGGATCACCTGCTCGTGTTCTTCTGCCATATGCAGTCGGACACTGAGAGATCATCTCAATAAAGGAGAATCCTTCTCTTTCAAGTGCAGTCCTGATGGCCCGGGCAGCCTGAATTGGGTGAGCAGTGGTCCATCGTGCAACGTAATTAGCCCCAGCTGCTGCGACCAGTCGAGCCAAATCAAATGGTCGTTCTGGGTTTCCGTAGGGAGTTGTACTAGTACGGTCTCCAGTGAATGTTGTAGGACCAACTTGTCCACCAGTCATTCCATAAATGTAATTGTTCACACAAATCACAGTCATGTCCATGTTGCGTCGTGCCGCATGGATTAGGTGATTTCCACCAATTGCGGCTAGATCCCCATCTCCGCTTATGACTACGATTTTCAATTCAGGACGAGCGAGTTTAAGACCAGTCGCAAATGCAATCGCACGACCATGTGTTGTATGCAGTGTGTCTGCTTGATAGTGCGGAGATGGAATCCAAGCACTGCACCCGATTCCAGAAACAAACGCGAATCCAGAGAGGTTCTCATGTCCTAGGTCTTTTGTGGCTTTAAGAAATGCATTGCTCACTTCTCCGGCTCCACAACCAGGACAGAAGGGAGAGGGTAAGGATTCTTCACGTAGATAATACCGTGCAAAGTGCTTCGAGTTAGAGGTCACTGCATTCACCTTCGTGCAAGTGCGTTCGTGTTATGCTAGGTTAATAATCCATTCTTTAGGGAAGTTGTGTGTTTCTGCTCTAGCTGACAACCAATCAGATTTGTAGCTCCATATCTTACTCAGGAATTGTGATAAGATGTGGGGACACTTTTTGTTTGTGGTTACTTTCTCTATAATACCAAGGATTAGCAAACGCAATTGCAGTTAGAATCATTGAGATAGTCAATAATACATCAGGAACATAGAACAGAGATGTGGAAAGAAGCGGGACTCGAAGAATCTGGCTTGCCATTCCGAATAAAACGGATATAACCATGAGTTCACTTCTTACCTCTTTGAGCCGACCTGTTCTCCAAGTTATAATGAAGGTGAACATCATCATAATTCCCAGAATTATCATCACTGGAATAGCAAGAATCATGATTAGTTCTTCGTGAGAGCCAAGGAGAACTATTGATACCCAGTATAAGCCGAGCAAAAGGACAATCCTGTTGTGATATTTTTGAATAGATGGGGCCCAAATCTGAAGAATTACACCCAAGATTGGAATGATTGACCCGCCAATGGCAATCGACCGAATTCTGAAAAATATCATTGATGTCTCGAGCAAGCCAATATGTTGAATCGTGACAATCATAATATTGAAGGATTGACTCACAAATGCGATTGCAAAAACCAGTGGGAGGTCGGTAAGAAGCCGGACCTGCTGAGAGAGCCATTTCCGACCAAGGTATGAACCAATCACTGCTGAGATGAACACTGTTGTGATGCTCGAGATAACAACTAATTCTGTACCCATCTGCATTTTTTAAACCTCTTTAATGTTGATACTTCTATTGTTCTCATTTTCAAGGACTGGTTGTTCTGTACTGTTGTTCTTTCTGAAGATTCGATGCCACATGGCTGTGAGTTCTTCAATTTTGTATCTCCATAAGATAATGCATAGAGGGATGAATGTTAAGAGGAACATCAGAAAAGTGGCTATCATCAATCCAGGAGTTGAAAAGATAAGATCGGGGCCTTGAATCACTGGTTCAGGACCAATCTTGAAACATTCACTGATGAAATTGATGAGTGTATGGACTGTTATTGGACCGACAAGAGACTGACAAGCATTGAACTTCTCATAGTAAACACCGAAGAAGATACCCAGAATAGAAGTGAAAAAGACCATAGAAGTAATTTCACTTAAAGCATCAAGACCAATTGCTCCGTTCACGATTGGCCAACCTGCATGCCAAAAACCAAAAATAATTGCAGATAGTAAAATAGCTCTATTAGCAGTTTGGCGTGTTTTGAAACCATTAATTAGTAGTCCTCGAAATAGGGTTTCTTCGAGGAAAGCATTTGTCAGAAAGAAAAGGAGTGTATATCCAAGAAGCCATTCGTTTAGAATATGAAGCTGGAGTGAATAAGTGGGGTCAATTAGGGCAGCATAAACAATTGTGCCGCCAAAGTCAATTCCTAGAGATATAACTAGACCAATCAAAACCCCAAATACTAGTTGAGCTTGTAAGTTGTTTCTTGACAAACCAAGAACTGTTTCCACTTCTCCTGAGCGATATTTCTTGAAAAATCCGAGGATGATTAGAAAGGGAAAGAGCTTTGAGGGGAGGATATTCATCCAAGTGTTACCTAAGCTCAAGACAAATTGATCTACCAATCGCCACGCTACAGCGATTGTTAACATTATTCCTCCTATCTTCAGGAGACTTATAGATGACCATGTGGAGATTTCTACATGTTCTGGGTCAATTGTTTCTTGAACTTGTGTTATTGCCATTAATTTGGCCTCTAGTATGCAATGAACTGTCATCTGGTGATTGTTTGTACAATTTAAACACCGATAGACCAAGTAAGGAAGGAAAAATGTGTAATTGTGTCCATGAGATGAGAGAAATACCGTTTTGAGATTGAATTTGTGCTAGCATCAATTTTAAAACGGCATGACTGCGCCTTCCAATCTGATTTCAATCACATTAGTGGTGAAACTAAATGTCTGAGGTCGCAGCAATGAGAGCATTCAACCGTGAGCTTGCAGCGGTTGTTGGAGCAACAGTTGAGGTAGTAATCAACACAGGCAAGACATATGCAGGTACCCTAAAAGGAATTGATCAAAACACTTTGAGTATTGTCCTCTCTGAAGTGGTAGCTGATGGTGAAACTAACATTCCAAAGATATTCATCTATGGGAGCAGTATAGTATCATTTTCGGTTGCAGAGAAAGAGGTCAGTCTTGAGGGGCTTGCGAAGGAGCTAGAGAAAACATTTCCACCTGGTGGAGTGCAGTTCTATCCTGATACAGGGATAATACTCGTCATGAACAAAATCCGTATCTCAAAGGATGGCATTGAGGGTAGTGGTCCTCTATATGAGCGAGTTGCAGTCATCGCAGATGACTGGTTAAAAGAACACGGTCTAGCATAGTAGTCACTATGACCATATGAGCATGTGACCTAAGTGTATCTTTGAGTCAAAACTAGGTATAGCTAGAATTACCGCTGCGACATGAAACATTATTGAAGACTATTAACTAGAGAAGTTTTCGGAGACCAAGTTCCTCAATATCTCTCTTCTTAACCTCTTTTTCTTTGGCTGGCTTTCTAGTTAATGTACGTTCTAAAGGTTTTAGACGGTCTTCCCAAGACCTTTCTGTGGATTCAGGAATTTTACCGAAAGCGCGTGATCTTGCTTCCCTAGAACCAAGTGATGTCGTCTGAGAACTGATTATTCCATATTCTGCAAGACGTTTTGTTGTTGAAGTTAGAGTGCTCTCTTCTTTTGAGCGAGCTAGAAGCTGGGGACTCTTTACACCTGTGAGAATAAGCATCACGCGAAGGATGCCACCAAGCCGGGGATCAACACGAGCCCCCCAGATAACATTGGCATCAGGACTCATTTTTTCAGATACGAGTTCTCCCACCTTGTTTGCTTCTGCGAGACTCATATCTGGACCTCCTGTGATATGAATCAGAGCGCCGGTTGATCCACTCCATTCCACTTCGAGAAGAGGACTGTTGAGAGCGTTCTTTATAGCTGCATTAGCACGGTCTGCTCCAGTTGCTTCACCAAGTCCTACTAGTGCAACTCCACCATTACAGATTATTGAACGAACGTCAGCATAATCTAGATTGATCAGACTCGGCATGGTTATTGTTTCAGTTATGCCCTTTACCATATTCGCAAGAACCTCGTCTGCAACCCCGAATGCTTCCTCTAATGGAAGATCAGGGACAAGCTCCATTAGTTTCTGATTATCAATAACAACTGCAGTATCAACATTTTCCTGCAAACGTGCCAAACCTGCTTTTGCCTTATCAATTCGAGTCCTTTCAAGATTGAAAGGCATAGTAATGACACCTACAACTATAGCATCATTGTTTTTCGCGATTTCTGCAACGACAGGTGCGCTTCCTGTACCAGTACCTCCACCCATCCCAGCAGCAATGAAGACTAAGTCAGCATCTCGTAGAAGCTCAGTCAGCTGCCCGGCTGATTCTTCTGCCGCGGCTTGCCCAACATGTGGGTATCCACCAGCTCCTAAACCACGAGTAATTCTCTCACCAATCAGAAGCTTTCTGTGGGCAGTTGTGACTGCTAAGTGTTGGCGGTCTGTGTTAATAGCAATACATTCGGCACCTTGCACCCCTATTGTCATAAGGCGTTTTACTGTATTATTTCCAGCACCGCCGCATCCAACAACGACAATTCGAGCTTGGCCCATATCACGGACTGTAGACATGCCTCGCTCTCCTCGACTGTGTTCCCGTGCAGCATCAATCAATGATTTCATTATCCTATTACCTCGCTCAGCTTTCCACTGATGTTCATGTTGCCATCCCATAACTCTCGTTTTAGCAGGTCACGGATGGCATTTCGAATGGCTTCTGATCTGTTGGGATAGAGACCTTTGTCAACAAGACTTTGAATGTCCTCAACAATCTTTTCCGGCAAATGTACTGCTATGAGACGCATGTCTACTCCTCAGAATTGCTGAGGAATTAGTGAGATATGGTTCCTTGTAATACTCGGATAAGTGTCTAATTTGAGTTGTAAAAAGAGAGAGAAGAGTGAGAGGGGACCTCTCGCCTCTTTGAACATTTTACTTGGTTTTGCGTCCGGTTCGTCTGGCGGCTATATTTCCAACCTTACGACCAGGTGGTGCATGTCTGCTAACAGTAGATGGTCTACCAGGTGACTGGTGAGAGCCACCACCATGCGGATGTGATGCTGCGTTCATTGCCGCACCTCGGACAACAGGCCACTTTCGAGCTTTTCCTCGAACATGATGCCATTTTGCACCAGCTTTCAGGAATGGTTTCTCTTGTCTACCACCACCAGCCACGATACCAATTGTTGCACGGCATCTGGGACTGAAAGCTTTCTGTCTACCGCTTGGTAGTCTAACCATAGCCTTGGTCTTGTCGATTGATACTATTGTAGCAGCAAGACCAGATGATTTTACATATTTGCCTCCATCTCCGGGACTCCCTTCAATGTTATAGACAGGTGTTCCTTCAGGGATGTGTTCGAGTATCAATGTGTTACCATTCGCAAGTGTTGCATCATCGCCACATTCGATTATTTGACCAACCTGTGCTCCTTCAGGTGCCACCATGAAATGAACCTTGGTTTCTCCCTCGTATTTGATTTCTGCGAGGGGCGCGCCTCTTCCGGATTCATGATGAAGGTTTACAATAGTACCAATGTAGGTTTTACTTGGAGCCCACTTGGGATGTCTTGCTGGAGCTATCTTCTTGTGGCTTGGAGATCTCCACTGAGTAGTGCCACGACCTTTTCGTTGTACCAGAACTCGTTTACCCATTCACAAGCCTCCTTAGAATATCCCGAGGTTGGTTGCAACCTCGGCAGCACTGTACTCAGGCGCTAGTCTCACTAATGCCTTCTTTTGTCCGTTTGGCATTATGAGAGTGTTGACTTTCTCAACCACAACTTCGTAGAGGGTTTCAACTGCCCACTTGATTGTGTTTTTGTTTGCAGTTCGAACAACATAGAAGATGAGCTTGTTCTCTGCGTCCACAGCCTCAAGACTTGATTCTGTCACAACAGGACGAATAATGATTTCATTTGGATCTCTCATTTTTCTCACCTCAAGCGAACAGATTCTCCTTCTCGAGTCTGTCAATAGCAGATTTTGTCCAGACCACTAAACGGCCGGAATGCGTCCCAGGAGCAAGAAGTTCTGCATTTAACCCATGAACTTCAACAATATCAACTCCAGGGAGGTTTCTTACAGCTTTTGCAATACCCAAGTCTGCACCCACAACGATGAGTGCTGATTTGGGAGTCTTCATCTTTCGACCTCGCATCTTACCTTTACCAGCTCTGATACTGCGACCATCTCTGGCTCTATCTAAATCATCACTGAGACCTAGGAAAACCAGTGCTTCAAAAGCATCCTTTGTAGTTGTCAAAGACTCTAGCTTATCGTCTACAACCAATGGTATCTCAGGAACATTGTCAATCTTGTGACCTCTCGATTTGACGTGCTGTGGGTTTGCTGAGGCTGCAATTGCTGAACGAATGGCAAGTCTATTCTCTTTCGAGTTGATCCGCTCAATGAGAACCTTTCTAGACTCTGGAGGATGAGCAACTCTTCCTCCTACTGTACCAGGTGCGAATCCAGCTTTGTTTGCTGCACCAGTCCCACTTCCTTTGATTCGAGGCACCCTTGACCTGCCGTGTCCAGTCTGCCAGCTTTGCGCTGTATTACGTTTACCAGCAAGCTCGTCAACACCTTGGGGTTGATATCTCCGCGATTGGAGCGCTAAAACAGCCCTCTTAATCACATCTGGACGATAAGGCGTGTCAAACTGTGCGGGAAGTTTGACTGATTCTTTAGTGGCTTTCCCCTTCAATGAATATGTCTTTACGTTCACCATGATTATCAACCTCCACTATTGCTTTGAAGCAGTGCTGATGTAGCTTACCTGAGTAGGTGTATCCACGTGTCCCTTCTTAGGACGAACAGCCAATCTCAGTCTCACTGGTCGCTTTATTGTACCAGGGATAGATCCATGTAGCATTAAGTAGTCGCCACGAATTATGCCGTAGTTGACAAACCCTCCGGAGGGGGTAATTTCCTCACCACGTTCACCCATCTTTAACACTTTATTGTTGAAACTAGTTCGGGTATGGAAACCTGTTTGTCCTGGTCGTGGTACGGTATATCTGATATTTGTAGGAGTCCATGGACCAATGCAACCGATGCCTCGCTTTGTTTTTCGAGACTTGTGTTGCAGTATTCTTACTCCCCATCGGCGTACTGGACCCTGAAAACCATGACCCTTTGTCACAGCTATGCTGTCTACAAGAATCCCTTCATTAAGGATATCTGCGACTCTAACATCAGTTCCAAGAATGCTCTGAGCGTATTCAAAAGCCTCCGTCACGCTAGATGCACCTACCTTGTACTCTGTGATATCGGGCTTCTTCTTTGGTACTCCCGCAAGTCTTGGTTGAGTATGAACTAGCATTCGAATCTCAGATAGCTGGTCAAGTTTCTCCTCAAACTCCTTCAGCTTCGCACTATGATCATACTCTTTCGGAAAAGGCATGGCTTTTCGAAGATCTTCTGATAGGTTCTCTGCAATGACTTCAATGGCTAGTCTAAGACCATATGGACTTGCTTCATAGCCACGGATTGAGAACGGTCTGATTGGCGGAGTATCTATGACTGTGACTGGAATCACAGTTTCCTGTCCCTTGAAAGGACTATTTGGACTATCGATTGTCATAACCGCATGTGTCATGCCTGCCTTGTAACCAACAAAACCAAGCAGTTTTGCGGAACTGCCCTCGTAGGAAGGCCAATTCTTGATTCTGGGTACGAACTTTGATGCTCGTCCGCGAGGTAGGTATGCAAGACTTCCTCGTCTTGGAGCATTCTTCTTCCTATGTGCCATCTTGTGTCACCTGTAGTTTTGCAGCCATCGTGGTACCAAAATCATCACAAAATCGAATAATCACACCACTAAGCTATTCGTACTACACTGCGAGCCGACTCAAGGTGTGTTTTTAAAACTTATCCCTTGACCAAATAGGACCGACGAATGTACATCATATACGTGTCATATTCGTTTTTGTTCTGTCCGAGCGATGATCTCATTCTGTAAATCCTTGCCAATATTGACAAAGTAGTCGCTATAACCTGCCACTCTGACTATCAGATCTTGGTGGAGCTCAGGATTTTTCTGAGCAGACTTTAGTGTATCAACATGAACTACATTGAATTGTATGTGATGTCCGCCTAATTTGAAGTAGGTCCGTACGAGGTCTCCAAGCTTTTTCCTGCCCTCTGTATCAGCTAATACTTCAGGCATGAACTTCTGATTAAGGAGAGTTCCTCCGGTTTTCCAGTGGTCAATCTTAGCAACAGACTTGATGACAGCTGTAGGTCCATTTGTGTCAGCACCATGACTGGGAGAGATACCATCAGAAAGCGGCGATCCAGCATTCCTGCCATTTGGAGTGGCGCCAGTCATTTGACCAAAGTAAATATGAACTGTCGTAGGAAGGAGATTGACCCGGTATTCGCCACCTTTTGTATTCGGACGCCCATCGATTAAGTCGAAGTAAGCATTGAAAATGTCTTTTGCAATTGCATCAGCATAATCGTCATCATTACCAAACTTTGGGGTTTTAGTGAGGAGTATCATCCTCATAGCTTCGTTGTCCTTGAAGTCAGAATTTAGCCCATCAAGCAACTCTCTCATTGAGAAGTGCTTCTGTTCGAAGACGTGAAATTTGATAGCAGAGAGAGAATCTGTTATGGTACCCATTCCTACGCCTTGAATGTAAGTTGAGTTATAACGTGGACCGCCATCATGATAGTCTTTTCCACGGGTAATGCAGTCATCAAATAACAATGACAGGAAGGGAGCAGGCATATACTCAGCATAAAGACGTTCAATGATGTTGTTGCCTTTGATTTTCAAATTGATGAAGTACTCAAGCTGTTTCCTGTAGGCGGAGAACAACTCATCAAATGTCTTGAAACTTGTCGGGTCACCTGTTTCAATACTGACTTTCTCTCCGGTTCGAGGATCAGTTCCATTAAATAGAGTGATTTCTAGAATCTTTGGCCAATTACAGTAACCAGTTAAGATACAACTCTCTTTGCCAAAGGCACTTATTGTCACACATCCACTGGGACCTCCAACACGAGCATCCTCTATGGCTTTTCCAGCTCTGAGAAACTCCTTAATTATTACATCAGTGTTGAACATGGACGGTTGTCCAAAACCTTCCTTGACAACATCAACCGCACTCCTGAGAAATTGATCGGGATTATTCGTACTCAATTGGATACAAACACTTGGTTGGATGAGTCTCATCTCATTACAGACTTCCAAAATGAGATATGATAATTCATTCACACCATCTTTTCCATCGCGCGTTAATCCGCCAGTGTTAATCAAAGCAAAGTCTTGGTAAGTTCCACTCTGCTCTTCTGTGATTGAAACCTTAAGTGGGGCTGGTTGATTGTTGAATTTCACCCAGAAACATTGGAGCAGTTCTTTGGCAAAGTCATTTGTTAGACTTCCTTCTTCAACTTCTTTCTTATAGAATGGATATAGATTTTGGTCGAGCCTACCAGGATTGAAGCTATCCCAGACATTGAGCTCAGTTATCACGCCCAGATGAACAAACCAGTAGGATTGCAGTGCCTCCCAGAAGTCACGAGGTGCGTTTGCTGGAACATGTTGGCAGATATCAGCGATGCGCAAGAGCTCTTTTTTCCGTACTTTGTCTGGCTCAGTTTCAGCTAGGTCGCGCACCATCTCTGCATGCCTTTGAGCAAATGATATCATTGCATTTGCTGCAATCTCCATTGCCTTCAATTCTTGCTCTTTGCTGTATGCCTCAGAATCTCTGAAGTAGTCGAGCTCCTTCAGATGTTTGTTAATATCATCAATGAAATCTAATAGTCCTCTATGGTATATCTTATCGTCGAGGATGGCGTGTCCTGGGGCACGCTGCTCCATGAACTCGGTGAAGACACCTGCGTCGAATGCTTTCATCCAACCATCTGACATGGCTGAAAATACTCGGTCACGCATAGTGCGACCATTCCAGAATGGTATAATCTCATCACGGTATGTATCTCTTGTGTCTTCGTCAGAGAGGAAAGGAGTTCGTTCACGCGAGTTGGCAATATCAAGATCCTTGAGGGAGTGGCAACAGAGTTCAGGATAGGTTGGTGTAGCCCTAGGAACGGGACCTCGTTCACCAACAATGAGTTCTCCATCATTAATGCAGATTGTCTTATTCTCTAGTATATGTTTGAATGCTAGTGCTCGAGCAACTGGAGTGGAAACTAAGTCTGCACCTCCACTTTGATAGAAGTCGGTGAGAAGCTCTGCCCTCTCAGTAGAGATATAGGGCTTTGTGCTTACACTCTGACTTCGAAGACGCTTCACTCTCTCGGACGGCATTCATTAATCCTCATTATCAATTGTCTATCAGGTTTCTTCTATAAAGCTCACGCATGGCGAAAATAATCATTTGTAAAATCCTGGTTTAGCCATCATTGTGCCCATAGACGCGTTCAACAAACCAAGACTCACAAACAATGCTTCTTCAAGACGAACAGTTTCGGTTCCTTGGTCAGGAATAGTGTTAACCCAGAAATCAATCAGGGATTTCAAAATCTCTCGCTCCTTCCCAAAAACCTCAAGGATTCCGTGACTAGGACCGCCAAATATCGCCAAGACTGACTGTGTACCCGCGATTGTTGATTTCAAATCTTTCTCAAGCTGATGGAAAAATGGTGCGTTTCGTGAAAATCCAATTCTGGTAGTATCATCGGACTCTTCAAGGAGTTTTTCTAGATTGGTCACTCGCTCGACTTCAAATCCCCAATAATCGCTTACATCCTCTCGCTCGATTATTTCGAGAAGTGTCTGTGGTTTAGTCTTTAATACTTTGAACAGAACGGGGTCACGTTCGCTCAGAATTTTGGAATAATTGACAAGCTTGTCAAGTCCCAAGTCAATCTGTCCTGGTCTGACTTGTAAACCCCATCTAATTGTACCTTCTTGAAGGTCGTTAATTTTAGTTTCTAGCGGATGACTTTTTGTTCTGAGAGGTGGAAGAAGACCTGCAAACTTGAGTGACTGAGACTTGGGAAATCTTTGTTTCCGCAGATATTGTGGAGTGTCCATGTATCTGAGAATCTTACTGAGAAGACCTGCATCCCGTTTCATGCCATTGCTTAGTATTCCTGTTTCATAGATATACACAGTTTCAACACGAAAAACAGCCAAGGCACGAGCTAGAGAACCAGCCTTTTCGGTTTTTTGACGGAGATCAGGGCAATCGGTTAACGAGGTATCAGGAATCGCAACTTCCAGAGTCATTCTCTTTTCCTCCTAGAGATCAAGGGTGAACCAAAGGGTCGTACGATTAGGCTCCTGAAGGATTTTCATGTCGGCATAGGTCATTGCTTTGACCTCTGTCCTTGTGTCATGCTTCTTGTGGTCAATATCCTCGCCCTGAACGTGGGCTTTTAGTAAGTCACCATCTAGGGTGGATTCAATTAGGTCTACATGAAACTTACAGTAGAATTGGTGATTGATGTCAATAAGTGCGATTAGTTCACCAATCCATTCTACTAAGAGCTCCTCAAGGTCCGCCCCCATGACTGAAATGGCAATAGTATCTTTTGGTTCCACAGTAGATGTATCAAGGATAACTTCGAATGTGGCAATGGCTGCTTGTTCAAACGCCTCAATCAGATTTGGAGCCCAGCATTCAATCGTGATGTCAGCAGTATGGTCGTGAAATTTGAAACCGCGCTCCAAGAGTTTAGTTCACCTTCTCAGTCAACCACGACAAGAAGCTTAAAAGGCATTTCCAACGGTGGCAATGCTGAGCCGAGGTAGCCAAGCCCGGATTAAGGCGCCGGTCTTGAAAACCGGTTTCTTCGGAAACTGGGAAACAAGTTAACCGGTGTCCTATGGACGCGTGAGTTCAAGAGTTTCGTCGGTCCGACGAGATTGAACAAATCTCACCCTCGGCGCCATTTTCTCAATGCCTAAATTCATATCCAGTCGTAGAAACTGTGGATAAGCCCTTTATTTAAGGCGGGCTACTTGTCAAATCCTGCAAGAGACGTTGGGTGACATTAATGCAGGAGTTAGATTTACAGACTATTTCGATAATAATAGCGGCAATGAGTGTCGTGATAGGAGTAATCATGAGTGTACTTTCTATTAGAAATTTAGCAAAGTCAAGACGCGCATCTATATTCTTGGATTTTCATAAACAGGCTGACCAAGAGTTCCTTGAGGATATGTTCGAAGTAGTGGGGGAGTGGAACTGGAGCGACTATGAACAGTTCATGGCAAAATATGGACCAACTGCAAATCGGAAGAATTGGGCAAAGTTCATCCACGTTAGCTCCTTTTTTGACTCGATGGGAAAGCTAATCGAAGACAAGATTACTGATGCAGAGATAATACCTGAAGCGATGGCAGTAATGACCATGGCATGGTGGGAGAAGATTGAACCTATTCAGGCAGATATTGCAAAGCGTTGGAGATCATCAGAATCACTTGACTCCAGTAAGGTCCTATATCAAACTCTCAAAAAGCTTGGATACCATTCTCCAGTTCCACGTGAACAGAGAGAGCTTAATACTGATAGGGCTCTGACTGAACATTCTTCAGAGAGCTAGAAGATGGAATAGATTCATGAAACCACCCAAATTCACGCTCAACGCTATGCATCTAAGTTTTCAATTACAGTTGCGACTCCCTGTCCACCGCCAACACAGGCATTGGCAACTCCATACTTTGCCTTTTCATCTTTGAGAATTCTTGCCAAGGTTCCTGTTAATCTGATCATAGTAGAACCTAGAGGGTGCCCAATGGCAGTTGAGCCACCCATGACATTTACCTTCTCCTCGGGAATTTTCAGCTTATCCATGCAATTGAGAGCGACTATGCAGAATGCCTCATTTATCTCCCAGTAATCAATGTCATCAACACTTAGTCCAGCATGTTTGAGGGCTTTGATAGTAGCAGGTACAGGACCACGACCCATGACTGTGGGATCAACACCAGCCCATCCCATGGAAACAATTCGTGCCATAGGTTCAATCCCTCTCTTTTCAGCCTCCTTAGATTCCATTACAACAGCAGCAGTAGCGCCTGCATTTAGTGGTGAGGCATTCCCAGGAGTGATTACTCCTTCATCTGTGCCCTCGCGTTTGATATACCCCTCTTTTCCTCCATTCTTTTCAAGAAAGAAAGGTGTCGACACTCTGGGCAGGGTTGCAACCTTCTCAAGAGTTGAAAGTCGAGCACTCAAGTCTCTGTCTACAAGTAGGGGTTCGTCGACATTTCCCGGTGTATGTCCTTGCATAGGTATGATTTCACCTTTGAACCATCCACTCTCCTGATTCTTAACTGTCAGATTATGACTCCTCACGCCAAATTTGTCCATGTCCTCCTTGGTGAAGGTGGGAACCTCCTCCTCATACAATTTCTGCGCGGTCTGCAGCATATTGAATACAGTATTGACATCTAAACCAGGTCTATAGAACTCAGAGGTTTTATCCCCAAAGGAGAAGTTTGGTTCAACCCCCGTTCCCCTAACCCGGGTCATATGCTCAAATCCCGTTGAGAGCACAATTTTGCTGAACCCTGTCATGATTTCCATTATGCCAATATGCATACCCGA
Organism: Candidatus Thorarchaeota archaeon; assembly: GCA_016840855.1. Taxonomy (GTDB): domain Archaea; phylum Asgardarchaeota; class Thorarchaeia; order Thorarchaeales; family Thorarchaeaceae; genus SMTZ1-45. The sequence goes on from JAEORO010000060.1 coordinate 41,476, forward strand.
CCCAGCAGACCCGCATTGCCGGTCAATAAAGATAGAAGGTACATGATGTGGAAATCCAGACAAAAAGGCGGGTATTTTTCCTCCATATGTCCAGTTCTCAAGGACTCCTGCAGCCACTCCGACTGTGATTTCTTCGATATCCTTTTTCTCAATCCCTTTTTCCGCCAATGATCCATCAAAGAATTTTATGAGCAAACGGGATAATAGCTCATCTCCTCTGATTTCACCGAACGCATCATTCTCCGGATCTTGAGGACGTGATCGTGAGAATGGAGTTCGTGCATAGTCAACCAACCATACATCCTTCAGCTCTGTCATAGTCTTTTACGAAGTAGTCCTTTGTTTTAACTCTTTATTAGGAAAGGTGTTGAGATTGGATGGCAAAAATATGTAAATTATTATCGGAACACGTGTTCTAAATTCATCATCCTTTTTTCCTTGTTCTGATATAAGATAGACATGCCATTCATTCAGACTGGAAACATCAGAACTTACTATGAGATGCATGGCGAGGAAGGACCAGTGCTTGTATTCTGTCATGGAGCTGGTGCTTCTCATGATATGTGGCAGCCACAGACTGAACACTTCTCAAACAATTATAGAGTTCTGACATATGACATAAGAGGACACCAACAATCTGAAGGCTCGGACGAAACATACACCTGTGAACTTTTCGCAGATGATCTCTACTTGTTGTTGGAGCAGCTTGACATATCAGAGCCGGTTGTTATTGGCCTGTCACTTGGAGGGATGATAGCACAAGAATATGCTGTGAAGTACCAGTCGAGTATTAGAGGATTGGTTCTGGCGGATACAGCAGTAGCAGCAGCCCTCACAAAATCTGACAGACTCCTGAAGGCAATGTATCCGAAGTGGTTGGTGAAATGGACTATCAACAGAATGAGTGATGAGAAATATGCTGATTGGTCATTCAAGTACTTTGATATGAATAACGATGTGAGAGAGTATCTCAAACAGGAGCAGCTGAAAATGAGCAAAGAAGAGCTGCTGAAAATTACTGATGCTATCTACACATTTAAGCTACTTCCCTTGGAAACGATTAGAGTGCCAACTTTAATCATTCTGGGAGAGAATGAGAGAAAAGCAGTATTTCCTCATGCTGGTAAGATGGTGGAACTGATTAAGGACTCTCAAAGAGTAGTTATTCCAGATGCAGGGCATGCCTCCAATCTTGAAAATCCGCAGGTTTTCAATATAGAGCTAGAGAAATTTCTTAGAAGTATAAGTGCATAGACAGCCTAGAGAAGGTTCTTTGCTAGATAGGGTCCAACATCAGTAAAACCAAGAGATCGATAGTATTCTTTGACTCCAATGGCACTGTTTACGAGGATTTGCAATGCATCAAAATCATTTCGTCCAATGTCTTCAGCTGCGGACATCATTTTTTCTCCTAGACCCAAATGTTGCCAAGCATCACGATCCCTTTTTCCAATGTCCACCACAGGACCATACACTCTTAATTCACGGATGATGACTGAGGATTTCTCAATCATCTCGATTCTTTGTGAATCAGAACTTGGACTCCTTAGACGGAGAAAGCCAAAAAGCACGTCTAGATTTGAATCTTCCAGTGAGAGAAATACCTCTGTTCCATCAGAGGATTCATAGTCATGTCGAACAAGTCGTATATTGTTCGGATCAATTTTCTCCTCAGACCTCATTTGAAAGTGGCCAATCTCTCTGTATCTAATTGTTGGGTTTCTCTGACCTTTAGTTTTCATTCGTTCATGAACTAATTCGCGGAGATTCCCGGAGTTTAGACCTGCTTCAATCTGATGTAGGGGGATATCCCGTTGCATCCTCTGTATCCGTACATATCCCGGCATATCACTGACTGCATCTGAAACCAGACTCACTACCTGTTCAGTTGTATAAGGACTATATTCTCCCGATTTCCACCAATCATATAGTTTCGTGTTCTTGACCACAATCGTTGGATAGATTTTCAACATATCAGGACGAAATCTTGGGTCAGCAAATAGCTGAGCGAAGGTCTTTAGGTCGCTTTCAACTGTTGCCTTGGGAAGTCCGGGCATAATATGATAACACACCTTTAATCCACTGTCACGGAGCATTTTGGTTGCATTCGATGTTTCCTTAACACCGTGTCCACGCTCTACTTTTTGAAGAATTTCATCAGAGAGAGTCTGCACACCAATCTCTACCCTTGTGGCACCCATATTGAGCATGTTGTCTATACTTTCTTGGGTCACCCAATCGGGTCGAGTTTCAAAAGTAAGTCCGACATTGCGAACCTCTGCTGTTTCGTTAATCTTTTTTGCTTGTTCAATATCTTTGCTGACTGATCGATTCATTGCATCTAGACAGCCTTTAACGAAGAATTTCTGGTACTCAGGTGGTTTCGAGCACCAATCACCACCCATAACAATCAATTCGACTTTGTTTATGCTGTGGCCAATTGTTGATAATTGTGTGAGTCTGCTCTCCGCTTGTCTATATGGGTCAAAATCATTCTGAATCCCTCTCATGGTGGCAGGCTCGTGCCCAGTATAACTCTGAGGAACTCCGAGATCAGGACCTCCAGGACAGTAAGCGCATTTTCCATGGGGACACTCATGAGGGGTCGTCATAGTGGCTACAACTGCAACTCCCGAAACTGTCCGTACTGGTCGTTTCTGTAGAAATGGACGAAGAATCTCTGATTCTTCTGGTACTGTAACTTGGAGTATGTCGGCATTTCTAGGGGTTTGTGTTAGCTTGTATTTAGCAGAAACCTTTGTCTTGATTCGGTTAATCACCTGTTTGCTAAGGGGTTCGGATGACCCGAGCAGCATGTCAACTATCTCTCGGTAGATATGATAGTCATCTACAGGCGCTTTCATACTCTCAAATATCAGAGAACGTGGTTTAATAGACTGTGGTGTGACTCTCGTTGACGAAAAGTTCATAACCTGTGCAAAGGTGGTGCTTCTAGCCATAGGGGTGGTGGCCTAGTTCGGTATGGCGACGGGCTCCAGATCTAGGTGCGTAACGCACCTGAATTGGACGGGGTCAATAAATGACCGTCGTCATGAAGACACTCGTCGATCGGGAGTTCAAATCTCCCTCACCCCACCATACACGTTTGTTGGTTTTTCTACTACCGATCTAGAATCCGTGATGATAATAAGTCTCAGGGCTGGATGTAAACTATGGTCAAAACAAAGACACAACTGTATGGCATTTGCGGAGTCGATGAAGCAGGTCGAGGACCAATGATTGGGCCTATGGTAATCTGTGGGGTTGTCATCGATCCAGATTGTATTCAAGAGCTTCAAAAGCTGGGCACTCGTGATTCGAAGACTCTTTCGCCCTTGCGTCGTACTGCACTAAGTAAAAAAATCAAGAAAATAGCTGTTGCTACAAGATTCAGATCTATCTCTGCTGTAGATATCGATAGGCGTAGAAAACATACGACCCTGAATGAGATTGAGGTTGATGAGTTCGTTTCTATTTTACGTGAGTTAAAACCAAAGACAATCTATTTGGATGCTGCTGATGTGAAAGCTGATAGATTTGGTAGGGTAATTGGAGAGAAGAGTGGTCTCTCAGTAAAGGGAGCAGTAATCATATCGGAACATAAAGCTGACTCAAGATATCCCATAGTTTCTGCAGCCTCAATCTTAGCTAAGGTTGAACGAGATCGAATCATTAGCAACCTACATGAGAAATATGGTGACTTTGGGTCTGGATATCCGTCTGATCCCAAGACTGTTGAGTTTGTGAGAGACTTAGTAAGAGCCAACAAGAAGCTGCCACCGATTATCCGAAAAAGCTGGGATTCTGTTAAGAGAATTATCGATGATGAATCAACTAAACAAGCCGCCCTTGACTCATTCTGATTCACTGGCTTGATCGTTCGTCAATTATCTTCTTGAGTTCACGTGGTTTCTCAATACCATCAAGCTCAAGCTGCCTAATCACCGGTAAATCGGATACACTTTCACCAGCTTTTCCTTCTTCAACGATTATGACTGCATCAGATTCTGTCACTTTTGAAACACTCTTGAGAATTTCCATCCGTTTCTTAAGAGTCCAACTTGCGATAGAACCGACTCCAGACATTAGTGGTGGTCCTTCTTCTTTTGCTGCAACATGGAATGGTGCCCGGTTTGTCCAAAGGACTTTCATTCCCAAGCGTTCAAAGAATTCATTCACACGTTTCTCTAGTTCAGGTGTTTCTTGCGGTGGTTTATCCAACTGTCGATATGGTTTCTCCATCGGTTTCTCTTGCAGCAAATCAATGGGAATCATCAGATCTGTTTCAAGTACCTTTTCAAGTCTTTCAGCAATGTCGGAACTGACATCCATCTCATCTTTTTCATATGCGAGTACTGCTCTTGCAGATACCTGAATACAGTCAGCAAGCTCTTCTGTCGTCATTTGTTGGTTAAGTCGAGCCTCTCGAAGTTTGGACCCATCGATTGCAACGAAACGACCACCTCTCTGAATAAACTCTCTAGGTAGCTGTCTTTCTGCAATCATGCTCTGAAAACTGGGAGGAGCGATTGTGGATACACCATATCTCTTGTAGACCACTCCAGGGTCCAACTCTCCTCGCCTTGTCTTAGTTCCCACAACAAGAGGTGTTGCATTGAAGAAATGTGCTACTAGTTGAAGAGCAATTGCATCTTCACTACTAAGGGCGTCAATGTTTGCAAGTACTTTTACCAGAATGAGCTGTTCATCCCTTCGTGCGACAAGATCAAAGCAGCTTGGTCGAACATCACATTGTGAAGAAAGTCTAAACCCAGCATCCTCTAGATGGTTAACAACTTCCTGCATTAGCTGAGTTCTTGCTTTAGTCAAATGTCTTTACCACTGCTTTCTCTATTTCGAACCTTTTTCAGCATATCTAATAGTGAAAATATGGCCCTTGCTTCCATTTTATCAATCAAAATTGAAACTTGAGTCTTCTTTTGACGAAATAACAATTCCAATGGTGGTTGTAGATGGCAATTTTTGTCTGAGTATTTGGACCTGAGGTCTGGCTAGTTTCTCAACCGGTTTCCATCCGGAGAATTCTTCCCACCCTAGGTCAACATATCCTATGATTCTATGGATTAAAAATAATTCGATTTTGTTGCCAGCTACTGTATAGATACCATGTCCATAATCTAGTCGTCTGAGGATTACAATTGGCAAGTTGATGTCTTTATGGAACTTGTTTGGTACTTCAAGACTGATTTTTTCTATCTCTTCAATCTGGAATACTGAGATTTCTCCAATCCGTGTCCTAAAGTGTGGTGAAGTAACACCAATCAACTCGCTCAGAGGAACTCTTGATTCAGGGAGGTGGTCGTTAAGCGTATCAATATCATGCTCAATCATCTTGTCAATGAACTTGCTCACGTCAGTTCCTCCGTGACTCGGCAAACAATGAATCGGTGGTCCTTTTCAAGAGGACTCAGGTCGATGTTATCAACCACTTGAAGCCCAAAATTATCAAGTGTCGCTATTTCTTTGCTATAAATCTCATCGAGATCAGATGCTGAATCGATGCTTCTTGCTTTGATTGCCAACATGCCCCATGCACCAAAAGAACTGAATGTTTTGAGGTTCTCATATAGAATGGTTGCTTGGTTTGGTTGTGCAACATCTTGATAAACCACATCAATTGGACCAGCAACCACTGATGCATATCGTGTAGGATGTCTCGCGTCTTCGACAATAGGGATTATGTTAGGACGATTCGCAGCTAGATGAATCAGCTCTCTTGCAGTTCTCTCTGAGAACTCTACTGCGTAAACTATGCCGTTTTTACTCACTATGTCAGAACAGTGACTCACAGTAGTGCCTGACGCTGCGCCAAGGTAGAGAATCTGAGAACCAGGCTGAATTGGCATCTCTGAGAGACCATTCCTTATTGCGGCGGAGAGTTTTGATCTCCGAGTAGACCAAATTCGATATTCTTTTTCTTCATAACTAATGAGTTTCTCACCGTACACACTGATGCCAGGCGCAATTGACTCTGTACAGAGTGATGTGCGCTCATCATCCTTGATTGTATAAACTCCAGAAAATTGATGAGGAAGTACTGTTACCACTCTACCTACCTCCACGTCTTTTCTTTGACCGACCTCTGCTTTCGCGTTTTTTCTTAGGTTCAGGTTTGGGTTTTGGTGGTTTGGGAGGGGGCGCCTCAGGGTTTTGTTTCCGTATCTCCTCTACCCTCGAAATGAACTGGTCTCTGAGATTAGCGCCTACATCTCTATTGGAATAGGCATCGATTCTTGCCGCTATTGAGAGTTTCCCAGCAAGAGATCGTGCAATCTTCCCTCTTTGCCAGTATGGTGCGTTGTTCACTTCTGGAACTCGATAGATAATACCATGTTTAGGAGGGTCTGCACCAGTTTTCAGGCTCCTGAAGAGAGCTTTCTCTGCACCGAAGACCTGAATTGTACTAGATGGCTTTCTAGCAAGCTCCTTCAAAGACCCAGCCAGACTAATCAAACGGGCTCCAATCATTGGCCCTGCGAGTGCTCCAATATTTGGAGCTACAGTGCTCATCATTGTACTGATGTAGGCTTCTAGCTCAGTTCTCATTTGTAATAAGCCATTCACACTCTTAGCAAGGTTGGTTATTATAGCAAGATCAGTGTCCAGTAATTCAGCACCGATATCACCGGTTAAAGCTTTGAGCACCTGTTCTGTAACTGCATCAGGTATCCCTACCGATTGCATACAATCTTTGTTGATGTTGGTCTTTCCAGCACAAGCATCTAGAATCTTAGCAAATGCTACTTGGTCTTCAACCAATCTATTTAGTGATGGATGATGTAATGAGTACCATTCACGCAGACGCATAATTAGCACATTGATTGATTTGTCTATCTCATCAACAGCATCTATTGCGTTCTTTATGAGAAGATCTTTCTCTTCACTTGCTGCGCTTACACGCTTCTTTGCTAATATGAGAGCGACCTCACGTCTGAATGCAGAGATGTCTTCAGATGTTGGTGTAATTCCCGCTTGAATCAGGTAGTCATCTTGGCTATCTCTGAACCATTTTAGAGCAGCTCCCTCCTCTATCCGTACATTGAGGTTCTTGATTTTTGAAATGGTCCGGGCAAACATGGCATCCTCAACAATAATTTCGTTTCCTTCAATTCCCTCCAGACCACCTTTAATTGTGTCAGTAGCAGTTTCATCAGTGATAGCCATCAGATTGGTAGCGGCTAAGTCAGAATCTGGATAGAACAAATATTTAGAGGTCACCTTTCCTTTCTCATCGAGAATGAAGAGCCCAAACACATTGATTGAAAGATAGACTGACACCAATTATCCTTCCTATGGAAATCTGACTGTTGAAAAGGTTGAACTCCGGATAAGTTTGTTGTCATGACTCCACTTAGCTTATTACAGAGCAGTTGGTAATCCTGTACAAGGTGTCAGATTGAAAATCACAGGTTACTGGCTAGCTTCTGGGGTGCTCGGGGTTACAGCCGCTTCCATGGGCCGAGTGATAGAATCTGGAGCAGATGTGGTTGTGACAAAATCCATTAGCCTAAACCCTCGACAAGGCCATTCAGGTCCAGTCATCGCAACATCTCACGAAGGACTCATCAATGCGGTGGGTCTAACAAACCCGGGAATAGATGCTTTCAAAGAAGAGATGGAAACTCTAAGAGAACAGAATATACCTGTGGTCCTTAGTATCTTTGGAAATTCGATTGAAGAAATTAGAGAAGTGGCTCTCAAAGGTGTCCAGCTGGAGCCGTCAGCCATTGAACTAAATCTCTCTTGTCCTCATGCAGAAATTGGGCAAATTGCACATAGCCCAGATTTGACACACAAGTATGTTGCTGCGGTCAAAGATGTAGTAGATTGTCAGGTATTTGCCAAACTTACACCCAACGCCTCTGATGTAATTTCAGTTGGAAAAGCTGCTGAAGATGCTGGAGCTGATGCTGTCGTTGCTATAAACACGCTTCGAGGAATGAAGATTGATATTTATCAGATGCGACCAGTACTAGGTAACAAAGTAGGGGGCCTTTCAGGGCCACCAATTTTTCCAGTCGCAGTGAGATGTGTCTATGATTTGAGTCAGGCTTTGACAATACCAATAATCGGAGTAGGAGGTGTTTCTACATGGGAGGATGCCATAGAGATGCATCTGGCTGGTGCTAGTGCGATTCAGATTGGTACTGCACTCATTGGAGGAATGAACATTTTTTCAAAAATCAAAAAGGGCGTCGCAAAATATCTGGATGAAATGAATATTTCAGAAATATCTGAAATCATTGGTGCTGCATGGAGGTCTATCTCTTGAGAGTGGAAAATCTCATGGGAAATCCCCAATCTGTATATGTCTTAGATGTTATTCACGAAACTGAAAACGTACGTACAATCGTTATCGATGTCAAGAAACGCATCCGAAAGTTCGCTCCTGGCCAGTTCCTGATGGTGTGGATTCCAGGAGTTGATGAGATTCCTATGAGCATATCTTTGTGGGACCCACCGAGAGTTGGAATTACAGTTCTCCCTATTGGTGAAGGAACAGAAGCGCTTGTTTCACTACAAAAAAGAGACTGGATTGGTATTAGAGGACCTTTCGGATCGTCTTTCTCTCTTGAGTCAAGGAAAGCTTTGGTGGTCGGTGGTGGAGTTGGAGTGTCGCCTCTGAAGCCCTTAGTTTATGACCTTCTCAGGAGTGGAACTGAAGTAACAATGTTGATTGCAGCAAAAACCAAGCAGGAGTTAATATTCTTTGGAGAGTTCTCACGATTATTGAATGAGAGATTTGTTTTAAGAACATCGACTGAAGATGGGTCTGAGGGTTTCGTGGGATTGGCTACTGACGCTGTGAAGGAGATTCTTCTAGAGAACCAATTTGATACATTATATACATGCGGTCCTGAGCTAATGATGTATGGTCTATATGATTTAGTTAAAGAAAGTAGGATGTCATTTCAAGCATCACTCGAGCGATTCATGAAATGTGGATGTGGTATCTGTGGAACCTGTTCCCTTGATCCTATAGGGTCACTAGTATGTGTTGATGGTCCAGTATACAGTGGAAAACAGCTATCGAAAATCATAGAATTTGGCAAGTATCATAGGGATGCAGTAGGCAAGAGGAGGAAATTTTGAACCTCAGTTGAAGTTAGGAGGCAGATTGTTTGCAAAAGACGTTGGATTATTTTCTGACTCCAACAACTTGGCCCTTTACGTATCGTTTAACATAGTTTCTTTTATTGCGTATTCGAGGAATTGGTGTGTGTCTCTCACGACCATGAACTTTAGGTGTGGATTCGCGAACCTTTCCAGCTTTTGTAAGTGAACCGTGTGAACCAGGCATTTTGTGCTCCTCTGTAAAGGACTTAGTTGTAGGTCCGAATTGTTCTCATAAAAAGCTATCCAATTGACCCCCTATTGTACGACCTTAATAACCCCGGTAGATACCCGACTACATGACCCAGCCACGGCTGCGCTTACTAACGACTCCTTCCCACATCGAAAACCACACACCGCTTTATGTTGACGTCGATAGTGCGCGGCTGTGGAATCTTGTTGAAGATGATGCAGTTCATCTGATTCTTAGGAAGCCTGCTCTACTTGAACTTGCTCGCAGATGTGATCCTCTTCTCATGGATTACTGCGAGAACCTACTTTGTTCAGATGAATATGAAAAGTGGCTCTTAGGTGTAGACCTACTTGTGGTTATAGGCACTCCTGATGCGGTTGATCGTTTGATTCTTGTCTATGCGCAATCACTGAATGATGAGAGAAAATATGTCCTATCCATGGTTGCGAAGATTCTAACAGCTGAACATGTCAAACCTTTCAGTATCATGGTTCGAGATGTGGCAATTCCTGGCGAACTGGATGTAACTGGATGGACAAGGACGGCTATTTCCACATTAAAAGACGCTTGCAGGCGATTTGGAATTGAAACATATGGAGATGGAGAGAGAAATGTAAGCAGGGATGCTACTGAGTCACTGGAAATTAGAAACCCTGATGAGATATCTCCGATGTCTGATAGTTGAGAGAGAGGATTGAACTTCTCTCTAAACGAGACTCTTTGTTTGCAAATACAGTTTTGTATATTCCAAATAAAGTCCACTGAATTGGGCTTGCGTTATGTGTATATTCTACATATTTTGTTCAACTTGTGATACTCATTCTGTCGGTTATTTTCATTTTATCTCGATTAGATGTTCTATGGCTACACTATGTCAGTGATATGACAATGTCTCCGAAAGATAGAGTTGGCGAAAACGAGCCTTGGTCCGAATAGGATCTCGGATTGCATTTATTTGGAACTTCAGCAAGTACCAAATCTATATCGTCCCATAATGGGACGACTTGGTTTTTTTTCTTTAGTTGTTGTCTAAACGAGACTCCTTAAGGTCGTAAAAACAATTCTAAAATGCTAAACATAGTCATTAATGACTTGTATTCTTGGGGACACTCTGAATGAATTCTTCTGAAGGATTGACTGCAATAGTATGGACATCAGAAGAAGAATGTGAGAATGGACATCTTAAGATTGGGGAGAATGGCATATCAATAAAGCTGGAAAGTGGGAGAGTATTATCAAGTCAAAAACCAAGCAATTCACTCTATAGATTGATTGATGGCCCATTTATGATGGCAAATAGAGTCTTCTTCGATCCAATCTTGTTTGTAATACGCCCATATGCAGGAGATGTAGGTCATGTTGTAGAAGATGTGTTTCCTCCTTCTAGTGGAGGGTTTTATGGTAGAATGAAGCTAGGGGGAAAAAAAGCAGTTTATGTTGTTCAACAGATTGAAGGAGATTCGAAACTATGGTTGCTTATAGGAGACCCGAAAACAGGAGGGGTCTTCGAGTCTCAAATGATACATGCCTATGAGGCAGAGGCAATTAAGTTGCTTGAAAATAAAGACTTCCAGAATCTGCTTGACTGGAGCATGCTTGAAAATGATTTAGAAAAAGATAGAATTGACGTGCTTGAAGTTCTGGATGAGCCTTCTCCATCATGGGAGGATATTGCGAAGCTCGTTAGTGATGTGACGATTGACAACTTGAAATTAGGAGTTTCGATGAGAGACACATTATCGCAATTTGTACCAGACTCATTTCCGGACTCGATAAGAGAAGAGTTAATGGCATTCCTCGCGTTTGCCAACAGACCTGAAATATTAATGGAAGACCCTGTTGATTTCTCATGGCGCACATATTCGTTCCAGTCATTTGGAAATCTGATACGTGGACATCTAAGATGTATTCTTTCTGATAATCCTTGGCCACCATATATCAAATATCTGAGATTGGCAGAGAAAAAACGATTACAACGACCAATAGTGACGTTAGATGCAAATATAGAATCACCATGGGATATTTTCAGACAGAAGGTAAACGAGGCTTTTCCTAATTGGACTGGTATCGCTATTAATTCTGCAAAAGATTTGACAAAGTCAGGGAAAGTTATTACAAAGATGCCAGCGACACGTTCTCGTGCTAAGAAGTCTAAAAGAGTGTGGAAAGAACGTTTGGCTGCTGTTTCTTATGGCTTGAGGATTCGAGGTCATATAAATTCAGGTACCATCGGACTCACAGATCTTGTGTATCTGGGTGCAGCATATAGATGGCCACATCGCCATATGAAATTCATCACAAAATTAGGTTCGTCAGAAAGCAATCCCCCACACATACATGTAATGACAATGCCAAAAACTGCAGCAGAGCGTGTCAAGAGATTTCTACCAAATGTAATGGAGGTTGCATGGTCTGCGCGGACAGCCAATCTTGATTTGTATGATCACACATCAGAAAGTTGGTATGTATCTGTAAGTCGTATCGTGGAGTCAATCGATAGAGAGAGTTCGAGGAGAAGACTAGTCAAACGGTTCACCAGAAGTTCTCAAAGAGATACATACCAATTGAATTTCGATGAGGCAAAAGTCGCTGGATTGGTTTCAAAAGATATCTTTCTAGTCGATTTTGAGAAACCTGGACGTTTCAATTATTGGGGTTTGAGTGGAAATCGGATTCACTCAATTCTGGCAAATCTGTACCAAAGAGGTATTGTTGATATCACATATGGTGTCAGCGATGCACAGCTTGTGTCTATTGCGACCGTTGCTCAGGGCAAGTCCAAATACATTACCTCCCTAACAGAATCGTTCTTGGATTATTCAGCGACATCTTTGGCAATGCTAAACAAGAGCTCAGATATGGTAGTGATATTATCCATGTTGCCCGAAGAAGCGGCTTATGAGCTAGTAGCAGAACTGCCAAGATATGGAATCTTGAAAGATGTGATGATTCGATGTATGAGACCAACGGCGTTCCGTAGCTTCACATTCGACCTTTATCATCGCCTCCTCAAAGATGATGGAACTTGGGATGACGATGTGACTGCATTTCTCTCACAGGCTCGTTCTAAGAGAAAAGAGTTGTCAGAGAGTAACGCTTAAAACCAAACGTGTAAGACGAGCGACTTGATGGCGGCCATAGGGAGCCGTGAAACACCTGAACCCGGCCGAACTCAGAAGTTAAGACGACTCCCGTTAGGAGAGATGTGCGCTGCGCGAGCGCGTGACAGGCTCCTAAGCTGCCACATTTTCCTTCTTCGTAATCATCTTTCGATTAGAAAATGTAGAGATAGAAGTGATTAAAAGAGCAGCGAACAAAATCGGTTTTGATATAGATGCAGCTAGGAGAACCAAATGAATTCAGTTGGATAATCAACATTGCATTCTTTGCCTTCATTATAATCTTCAGTCTTTATGGAGCAAAGTTCCAGATGTGGCAATGGCTGAAGCAGATTGAGGCAGGTTTGCATGAACTGAAGCGAATGTTCATAGAATCACGGCAAACAGCCATTGATGCATTCAAGGAATATGGCAAATCTGAAGAAGAAGTTGCCAAAGATTTGGACCGATGGATGGATTATTTCACAATAATGCCAGTAGACTTGGATCCAGCTGGCATCTTGAAACGACTTGACCACCTCCTTGATGAACGCAGAGATCGTTTCCAAGAGTTTGTTGCGGACTTAGCCCCTGAATCAACAGAAGGGATGAATCAGAACCTAGAGAATACATTGGAAGTAACGCAAGTTCTAGGTCTCATCTTCAGGGTTGTCAGACACTTCTACCTCTTAGGTAAAAAGACTGGTAGTCAGATAATGATTATGCAAATCCAGATGCAGATGCCAGACCTTCTTAGACTTGCAAAAGCGTACTATGATGCCCTTAGTGCATTCGCAGATGGTAAGCCAATTGGCGATGGCATTGGTCCACTGGTCATTACCAAGTTCGCTAGAGAGTATGGTGGCACATCAGAAAACTACAACCATGAGGTTGCACGCGAAGTTGGGTACTACGAGGTTAAAGCCGAGGGAAGAACTGTATATGCCCTAAGAGCAACTGGACCTGGTGGCACAGTCGGAAAACCGGGATTTGCTGTTAAGAACCTCGTTGATAAGTATGGGAGCAAGATAACTCGAATCATAACAGTGGATGCTGCTTTGAAACTAGAGGGTGAGGAGCTCGGACGGGTTTCTGAAGGAACAGGTGCTGCAATAGGGGACCCAGGTCCTGAGAAACATGCAATGGAGCAGACTGCGACAGAACGCGGAATTGGTATAGAAGCCATTGTCATAAAGGAAGATGAGGCAGCTGCTGTAGGAATCATGGACAAACGAATCTTAGATTCTGTTCCTGAAGTCATTGAGAGAATCAAAGCATCAATCCTCAAGCGTACGAAACCAGGCGACAGTGTGATTCTTGCGGGAATCGGGAACACGATTGGAATTGGTCTCTGAGGTGAATATAGATGGGGATTGTAAGTAAACTTCTAGGACTTGTTTTCGCAGCATCAGGATTCATCATCCTTTGGTGGGGTATGGGAACAAATGATGCACTCTCATTCATCTGGTCATTCATAGGCATGTTCGTTATGGCTATGGGATTTGCACTACTGACCTCAGGAAGAGAGCAAAAAGAAGCAAAACCACCGCCGCCTACAGTCACAGAAATCAAATGTAATAGCTGCGACTTCAAGGAGATTAGAGATTTCCAGAAAGGTGATTATGTCTTGAAAGCTGTAGAAACCACCTGTCCAAAGTGTCAGAGCGCCATGACAATTGAAGGCGTATACATTGTAAGAGAAGAAACGGATGACAAGGACAGGATTTAGTCCAGTTTAGTCAGGATTATGGGACCATCCTCTGAGATAAAGACTGTGTGCTCAGTCTGACTCACGGGACGTCCCTTCTTTTCTATCTGCATAGGATAACCACGGATTGCTCGCGCATTGAGCAGCTCTTTGATTTCATTAATAACATCAACTTTTTTGGTCGATGTGCCAATCCAACGAGATGCAAATGGAAGAGGACCATATTTGTCACGTAGATACTTTCGGAGCTTCTCAGTTGTACCTTCTAAGGGTTCATCAATCCCGGTGTTTGCAAAAATATAGACGTACTCGCTATCAATGACTGTTCCGGTTCCAGTTGTGGCGAATGGTTCGATTGCATAATATTCGCCTACTTCTACTGTCCCGACGTTCCTTTTCTTGACATTGGGGACAATCTTTCCTGCATGAAGACGGTATTTCTTGAGATTGTGTCCTGATAGGTTCTTGACTGGTTTGAGTCCATAATCTTTGATTACTCTTTCAATGATTTGTCCAACATCTCCAAGCTCTGTACCAGGTTGCATCATTGTTATCGCCTCATTCAAGGCATCATCAGTAGCCAAGACAAAACCCTCTAGACTTTTGTCGATGTCTATGGTACATGCTGTATCAGCGATAAACCCGTCAATATGTACACCAACATCCAACTTTACTAGACCAAAATCAGGAATCTCACTCTTGTCACCCCTTGGCGATGTACTATGAGCGGCTATATGATTTATAGAAACATTGAGTGGGAACGCGGGAGTACCGCCATATTCCTTGATTTTTTTCTCAGCCAGGGCACAAATCTTGATGATCTTCTTACCAGGCTCTATCTCAACACTGGTTTCGTTCAAAACACGTGCTGCAATTTTCCCTGATTTTATTGCTGAAGGGTGTAAGGCAGAAGACACATTTTCACCTTAAATGGAGAATGAAAACTGGCACTCTTAAGAGGTTCCATGCACGCTAGACTTGTTCATCTTCCCGCCGAGTAGATATAATGGCACCATTCTGGCTTACATAGATGCTGTGTTCAAATTGAGAGACCAGTCCGTTCTTACCCTCATACAGCACAGGATAGCCATGAATAGCACCAGCTCGTTGAAGATTATTGAGGGCTGCAGCTATATCTATACTACCACCTTTTGCATGAAGCCATCTTCCCGCCCAAGGAAGACTTCCGAATTTCTGCCGAGCAATGTTTCGAACCCTCAATGTTGTCTTATCGAGTTTCTTTTTGTTTTTCATGTCATTAGAAAAGATGTAAGCTTTGGGCCCACTTTTGATTGTGCCATTACCATCTGTGGCAAATGGTTCTATAGCAAAGGTTTCGCCAAGACGCATCTTTGCTGTCATCTTCATTCTAACATTTGGGACATTCTTACCAGCATGAAGGTTCCATGGTTTTAATTGATGTCCTGAGAGTTGGTGGATTGGTTTTAGACCATGACGTTTTACGGTTCGCTCAATTGCTTTTCCAACATCACCTAGGGAAACGTCAGGATAGACAATCTCAATGGCTGACTCCAAAGCTTCTCGGGATGCTTCAACATATTTCTCAAGGGATCCATCCAAATCCAATGTGAGAGCTGTGTCAGAGATATAGCCATTCACATGAGCACCAAGGTCTATCTTCACGAGGCCTTTGTCTGGAAATGTTTTGGTATCACCAAAGGGACTTGTATAGTGCGCTGCTTCATCATTGATGGATATATTACACGGAAAAGCAACTCCACTGGCACCTAATTCAAGTATTTTCTTCTCTGCTTGCTGACAAATCTTCAATACTTTGACCCCTGGACGTACCATTGGAGCTACGAAACTCAATGCATGTGCGGCTATCTTTCCAGCCTTCATGAAGTCGGGATGGGGCTTTGTATCCATAAGTAGTCACACTATTTTCGATAACGCTGGTTGGTATTAACTTTCAGATTGAGCAGGATTGTTATTCATAAGGGGAAAACATAGAAAGGGCAAACAGTAAAAGTATGCTGGGAGACATTGAATCATGAAAATCACGTTTCTGGGTCACGCATCGTTTAAGATTGAAGAGGATGGAAAGATTGTCTATGTTGACCCTTGGCTCACCGGTCCAACATCACCACTAACAGTGGATGATGTGGATGAAGCTGATATTGTACTTGTCACTCATGACCATGGTGATCACGGTTATGCTGAAGCACTAGGAATCTGTAAGAACACTGGAGCATACCTAGTTGCAATCAATGAACTCGCACATAAGGCGGGTTCACAAGGCGTTGAAAGTATTCACACTCTTAATATTGGAGGAAGCGTGAACATCGGTGGTGTGGTTGTAACCCTAGTTCAAGCATTCCATTCATCAGGTGTTGGAGCTCCAACGGGCTTTGTGGTAAGGTTTCCAAGCAGTACTTTCTATCACGCAGGAGATACAGGCGTATTCTCGTCTATGGAGCTTTTAGGAGAATTATATGGTCCAGTGGATGTCGCTCTACTACCCATTGGTTCATACTTCGTAATGGATATCCATCAAGCAGCTTTAGCAACGAAACTTCTCAAACCAAGAAATGTAATTCCTATGCACTATGACACATTTCCAGTCATAGAGGCAAATCCAGAGAAGTTCAAGGCTCTTGTTTCTGAAACAAGTCCAGACACAAAGGTGGTCATTCTCAAACCTGGAGATGAAACAGAAATCTAAGTTTAGATGGTGGTCGATGCCTGTAACCCTTCACACTAACTCCCAGAATCATAGCATCAGATGGTACATCTGGCTCCACTGAGCTGTCTCATGTTGGGTGCTCTGACATCGACCGGCCTGCCAATGTACGAAACCGGGGTGACTCACTCTTCATCTAAAGGACAAACATCCCCATCAAGCGAGTCCGTTAGGGCTCGTCCTTTTGGTGCTTAGCAGGCATTTGTCCAAGATGTGACCCGCCCTATGCGCAACACCTCATTGGTATAACCTCAGTGCGCCCTCGAGAACGGGACTGAATACTCCTGAACATGAAAAATCTGTATTTCTATAGTTATTAGGATTATCACATGGCGCGAATCAGACCATTCTTGGTAGCAGCAGTGACTCTCTATGTAAGGCATCTATGGCGATAACGACATCTTCAAATACGCTGGGGAATCAAACCCCGTGTATAGCACAAGTGATAGAGTCACAGCTGTGCTTTGTAAATCATCATATAATCATATCATAGCGCCACGCGCTCCCGACTACGGACCCAAAGAGAATAGTCGGTGAGAGCACTGCGCAAAGTCTTCGGACTATTATCATTCACAGGATTATCATCACGATTATCTTAGCATATGTTCGGGCATGGGTTTGAGTAGTATCATACAGGTCTTATTCCAATCATAGAATAGATGCATAGGCCAATCTGTGACAAGACGCAGGCGGAATCACCTTGGTCTGTAGGGCGAGAAAACGTGGCAGCATAACATAGGAGACGTGCATAGAAATAGGAACAGACTTCGACCAGAGTGCAGCCAAATATGTCATTCGCGCTAGAATCGACATCGAAGGTGTGGTTGACAAACCTGATGTTGTTGGAGCTATATTTGGACAGACTGAAGGGCTACTCGGAGAAGACCTTGATTTACGGGAACTTCAGCGTACTGGTCGTATTGGAAGAATTCAGATTGTGATAAAATCAGAAGGTGGAAACAGTACTGGAGAGATTGTGATTCCAGTTTCGTTGAACAAGACTGCTACAGCGATTCTTGCTGCGTCATTGGAAACTGTTGATCGAGTAGGCCCATGCACTGCAAAAGTAACTCTTGAGAAGCTAGAGGACATAA
The DNA here is from genome assembly GCA_016840855.1 of Candidatus Thorarchaeota archaeon. Taxonomy (GTDB): domain Archaea; phylum Asgardarchaeota; class Thorarchaeia; order Thorarchaeales; family Thorarchaeaceae; genus SMTZ1-45. Next base: position 59,408 of record JAEORO010000060.1, read on the forward strand.
GGGGTGCAAAGAGGAGAAAAGTAGTAAGCAGAGCAATTAGCATCTTGAAAGGATGGGAAGAAGATATCTCACCTGGTACTGATGAGATACAGACTGCTGTTACTAAAGGGAGTAAAGTTTCGGTATCAAAATATGGTCCAGATAGCCTACCAGCAGGCCCAGGGCTGAATGAAAGCTCTGACATCATAATTGTTGAGGGTAGAGCTGATGTCATCAATCTCATGAAATGTGGAATAACAAACACAGTTGCTGTAGAGGGAACTCACATTCCTAAGAGTATTGTAGATCTCACAAAGAAAAGAGGAAAGAAAATCGTCGCTTTCCTTGATGGAGATAGAGGTGGAGACCTAATTCTAAGAGAATTAATGCAAGTAGCAAAAGTCCACTTTATTGCAAGAGCTCCGGAAGGAAAAGAGGTTGAGGATTTGACACGGAAAGAGGTCACAAAAGCACTTCAGGCTCAGATACCGGCTGACCAAGCACTCGCATTAGTAAAAGAGAGAAAGGTAACTCCAACAAAGAAAAAGCGACCAGGAAAGAAAGTCGCAAGAACTAGAAGGGAACCGAAGCTAGTAGGTGAATTTCAAGAACCAGAAATGGTTGATGAAGAACAAGCTCCAAGCCGTCGAAGAGCAGTGACGAGAAGAATACCAGTAACTGTTGATGAAGTATATGTTTCTAGAATTGGGAACATTAAAGAGTCTTTCAAAGCTCTTCTGTTCGGAGAGGACAAGCAGGTCATAGTAGAATGTGGAGTAGCTGAACTAGCAAAAACTCTAGAAGAGCAAGAAAAGGTACCTACAATTGTATTCGATGGCGTAATTACACAACGACTAGTTGACATTGCAAGTAAGAAAAGGACTGAGCTGATGATTGGAGCAGCTGTTGCAGATATTGAAAATAAACCTAGTAGTATGAAGATTGTCACTTTTGATGACTTAGGTCATTAATACTGATAGAGTAGTGGCCTTGTATCAATTCAAGGCCATACCACTTTCTAATTCAGCTTAGATAATCGAGTAATACTCACAATTATCTCACTGCTCTCTTGATTCATTATATGCAGTAGACATGAGGTTTTCGAGCGTGATGTCAATCATCGATGGGTTGGAAACAACTGAGCAAGTGAAAACAACCAAAGATCCATTTCAGATGATTGTAGGCCAAGAACATGCTGTATCCTTGGTTCGATCCGCAGTTAAACAACGAAGACATGTCCTGCTCTGTGGCGTGCCTGGCATTGGCAAGTCAATGTTAGCAAAAGCAGCATATTCGCTTCTTGATCAGCCTAAAGATGAGATTGTCCTTCGATATGATCCACTTCATCCTGACAGACCTCAAGTGATAGTCAATCGACCAACTTACTCAAATATGAAAAAGACAAAGGCAGAGAGTCGTATTCGTGATTTGTTTTACATTACTCCTGATAGACTCCCGTTCGATGTATCAATCAAAATGGGCTTTAGGTGTCCCTCATGTGGTCACATATCTAACCCTGAAGCCAGTGTATGCGTCAATTGCGAGTCCGAAAAAAGGTTTGATTGGGCCCCTGGAGAATCCTATCATGGATTATTCAGAATGCTTGATGTTGTTCGGGAACCAGCACTCAAAACTATAACAGCACTTGAAGAAATCAGTGGTGAAACCTTTCATATCACGTATGAGCGAGTCGAGTCTGGTGAAGTCAAAGTAACTCAACAAAGAATGACATCAGAAGAGAAGCGTCAGGTTGCGAGCCAAAATCATCAGGAGAGAGTTCTTGTTGCGCTTGATTCGATTCGTTATATTCGAGTTAGTGGAGCGAGTCCAGTCGAGCTGTTGGGAGATGTGAAACACGATCCTTATGGAAGTGCTGAAACCATTGGATTAGCGGCACATCAGCGAGTAGTGCCTGGGGCAATACATGAGGCACATGAAGGAATTCTCTACATCGACGAGATTGCATCACTTGGTAGCTATCAAAGTCACTTATTGACTGCAATGCAAGACCGGATTTACCCAATCTCAGGACATAACCCATTAAGCTCAGGGGCCGCTGTACGTGTCGATAATGTACCCTGTGATTTTATCCTGTTTGCATCGTGCAACTTGGAAAATCTCAAGAACATACTGCCGCCACTTAGATCACGAATTCGGGGTTATGGATATGAAATCATGCTTGACTCTTGGGTCTCAAAGAGTCAGGAGATCATTAATGATTTCGTGCGATTCATGTCACAAACCGTGGAGGAAGATGGAAGAATTCCACATTTAACTGTGAAAGCTGTGGAGCGTGTTCTTGAGGTTGCAGAAGAGATGGCATTTCGACTTGATGGTCAGAAAGATGCATTAACATTGCGTCTGCGTGAGCTTGGGGGACTCATCAGGATAGCAGGTGATATCGCAGTGAGAGATGGGAGTGACCTGGTTCTTCAAGGTCATGTTCAACAAGCAGAAGTTTTGAGCAAGGGTATCGATGAGAGTAATCTCCAGATTATGCGACACAAAAATCAAGAATCAGCAATTAGCAGAGACTATTTCTTCTAACGTGTAGACCAGCCAAGAGGTGACCGTTTGAAAATCATAAAACAAATCCTGAAGGAAGGCAGGATTGTTCTGAAGATTGAAACATTGGATGACCTTTGGCATCTATATAATACAGTTGGTCCCAACGATGTTGTTATTTCAAAGACTTCTCGAAGAGTTCGGATAGGAGATGAAGATAGCCGAAAACAAGAGAGCACACGAAAGACAATGGTGCTTAAGTTGCAGGTGGAAGAGGTTTCTTTCCATAACTTTTCCAATAGAGTGCGGCTAAAGGGCTTGATTCTCGAAGGTCCAGATGACCTTGTCAACATTGGTTCATATCATACTATCAATGTTGAAACAGGTGACACTCTGACAATTATTAAAGAGCATTGGCCAAAGTATGTGCTTGACAGACTCAAAGAAGCAATGAAAGCTCAGCTCCGGCCAATGTGCCTTATTGTGACTATTGAAGATGGTACTGCAGAGCTATTTCTAGCAGCAGACTCTGGTATTCAAGAAACAGTGCGGGTTCGAATGAGTATCTCTAGAAAAAGAGGAGATCAGAAATCATATGATGCCACAATGAGAGATTTCTTTGCAGATACACTTCTAGCATTGCAATCTCAAATGGAGCAGCATGAATTTGGTCTGATTGTCATTGCAGGACCGGGGTTTGTCAAAGACCATTTCAGAGATTTTTTGATGGCTGCAAAATTGAAGGCGTTGCCCCCTATTGTCGTTGAGAGCACAAACTCGATAGGAGTCCCAGGAGCTAAAGAAATACTCTATCGGGGGGTCATTTCAAAAGCCGTGACTGAATTGAAGGTGGAAACTGAAACTCGTCTTGTTGAATCACTGATTGAACACATCTCGAAAGATGATGGCCTTGGAGCATATGGAACTGATGAAGTTGCCAACGCTGTACAATATGGAGCCGTGGAAGAGTTACTTATTACAGACAAGAAGCTCAGAGAGGGAGAAGACAAAGAAAGACGCTGGATGGACTCACTGATTAGAGACACTGAAAAGACTCGAGGCTCATTCCATATTGTATCTACGGAGCATCCTGCTGGGGATCAGCTTCAACGTCTGGGAGGGATTGCTGCAATATTACGCTTCAAAATCACACATTGATTATAACGGGTTGAAAAGCGTCTGAAGTCGGTCCCATGTAGGATATTCAAATGCAATACCAATCTCGAGATTCTTGATGTTTCTAAGTAGTTCTTTGAGCTGTTCTGATATCTCTTCTAAAACCCAAGGAGCTACTTCGACCCTCATCCTTGTTTCATCCATATTATGAAGGTCAGAGGGGACATCGAATTGACTTTGAAGAATTGTACATATTTTTGCCAATTGTTCATGATCAAGTTGGCTCCCATGAACTGCTCGTATTACTCCAAGAATAAGTAGAGGATCATTCTCATCTCGCTCCTCAAATTCTCTTATCGTTTGTTCGAGCCTACGCTCAAGTCTTCTTCTCATCTGGATGGCGTCCTTGTAATGAGCAGAGCAAAAATGCACTGAGAGCTTCTGAAGATTGTGCACAGACCATTCTAGGACTTCTTTGGCAGTTGAGGCACTACCCTCAATGCTTGAACTCCTCATATTCGTCAAACGTAATCCCATTGATACCAGTTTACTAAAGTTAGTTTCACTAGCTTCCAACTCGTTTATGTTAAGGAAAGAAACCCCAATCTCTTCGGCTCTTTTTGCAACTTTCTTTAGGTCTTCACCTTTTCTGGGGATAGCTGGAACCTCAAGACCAACCATCATATCCATGTCTACCGCTCGTTGAATTCCTGACCAATCATTGGTCTGCGGATGAAATCGAATCTCATCAAGTCCAGCATCGTGAAGTTTGTTCAAGACTTTCTGACTGACATCGGTCTGACTTGTGTATAGATGAAGGTGAAATCCGGAACCAAATTCCTGTTTCAATAGTGAGATGTACTTCAAAGTACGCTCTAGATCGCAGAGTGGGTCACCTCCACTGATACCCGCTCCTTCGCCTCTGATTGCTCGTGCTTCAAAGAGAATATCAGCATCGTCAATTACAGGCATCTCGTCTGCGAAAGCATTCTCGCGACCTGACTTGTCCTGCGATAATGGGCAATAATAGCAAGAGCTGCCACACAGACCCGTGACGAATAGAACCATCTTCGACCCTCTAATACAGAGATTGCACCCTGGGGGTAGTTTACCAATTAGGAGAGAGTCACCTTCGATTTCTCTAATTTTACGGTTCGTTGACTTCACTCTTTAACCACCTCTTCGTTGAATTGTTCTTCGGAGAGCAGGATCACTATCACGGAGAGTTTTGGCAACGGCTTCAAAACTCTCATCATCATCTAAAGTTCTGGTCAGATAGACACCAGTCCTCCCTACACTGTCTCGTCTTTTTAGAACTCTGACACGTTCTCGCGCGATTTCGACACTCACATTTAATTTCTTGGAAACTTCTTGTTCGTGCCCTATGACTCCATGTTCAAAATGGCCAGTTTCAGTCGGTTCAATGAACACAAGTCGCTTATCCACTCCAGGCACTCTTATTCCTTCTTTCAAGCTTTTACAGTCTATTAGACCACCCCAGCGATAGAACTCCTCTTCTCTTGACATGAATTTGAATAGAGGAAAAGTCACAACAGTGTTCTCAGGCAAATGAATGTGTCCTTTAAGAACCATGGACGGAGTAGCTTGGACAAGCTCTCTCTTCAATATCGGGCCAAGGACTAGCTCGATTCGGTAGCTTGCAACTGGACGAATCACAATGATATCGATGTCTGAAGACTTTGATACATCACCGCGTGCTATTGAGCCATATGCAAGTGATCTGATACCTGTCGATTCAATTCTTTGTACCGTTTTCAAAGCAGTATCCCTGAGAGTCTGTAGATGGTTCCAATGGTCTTTATCATATGTTATCTGCCGTACTTCATGGAGCAGTTCAGGCTTCTTTGCCATTCAGAATCATCCCCTGATTTCTTCAAGCATCATGCATGCTTTGCATATCTCTGATGGGGATGGTGTATTGCATTTGATACATGTCTTCAGCGGCCAATCTGAAGAACTTGTGAGGAATGCTTCAGTCATAGATTCAGCGGAGTGTAGTATTGCAAGTAGCGTCCCTGGACGTTTGTGTTCCATATCATTAAGAAAAGACCTGAGATCATTTCGATAAGCTTCTCCAGCGTATGGACAGGGAACATCGTGGTATACTAGACCTAAGTGGTGTGAGTAGGCAACTATATCACGCTCAGACAATTCAGTGAGTGGTTTGACACGAGGCACTAGACCTTCTATGGACCTGTTTCGGGGGACATTTGTACGTGCAATTCTGCGACTATCCCCACGCATGATGTTCATCAACACAGTCTGGGCTTCATCATCAAGATTGTGGCCAGTTGCGATGACATCCGCTTCCAGATTCCCTGCAGCCTCATTCAGAGCACGTCGACGGAACACGCCGCAATAGGAGCAAGCACCTACTGATTTGTCAGACCGTAAATCTACAAGATGATCTAATGAGTGACCAAACAATTTTCTGAATGAGAAGACTTCTAAGTTGAGATTTAGTGCTTTTGCCAACTCCTTTGCCGCTTCAAGCGCTTTGTCTCTATATCCTTCAATACCCTCATCTATTGTTACTGGAATCAACTCAGACTCGGGAAAACTACTCTCAATTCTGTGTAGAAGGTGAAGTAATACAGCACTGTCTTTTCCGCCAGAAACTGCTACAGCTATTCGATCATCTTCTTTGAACATTTTATGACGGTTGATGGTTCGTCGTACCCTATCAGTTGTAGTTTGGACTAGACACGCCTGGCAGAGTCGTTCTGATGTGTACCTACGTAGATAGATTGCAGGGTTATCACATTTTGAACAGCCCAATTGCATGCTAGCGACTCCAAGCCGCTAATATCATGAGAATTCAAGTTAAACCTATTCACATGCTCATTTTTTATTTGGTGAGCATTCAAGAGTAGTCTTCTTGTTCATGTCTTTGTCTTGGTTTCTTTTGTTTCCTTCTCTTTCAAGTCTTCTACAATCTGAATGCGTCTTACATGGAGCGCGGCTTTGTTTGTTCGAAAGTTTGCTGCATGAATGATATCATCGATGGTTCTGTGCCACTCAGCGGGAGAAAGAACATTATGAATCTCCTTGAATGTATCACTCAGACGCTCCACGCGAGCAAGACACTCGACTCGATCTTCAGAGAGACGCTGTTCATCGAAGTATAGAAGAGCATGGCCTTTGAGTGCGTCCCAGTCTACATCTCCATTGACCTGAAGTAATAATCTCAGCTTGTCCAGAGGCTCTTTCCAAGAACCAGGTATGAACATAGTCAGATAGTCCGTGAGTGCTTTCCTGGCTTTTTCTCGCACTTCTTGCTTTGTACCTATTTGATGGGTCATCATCTTTCATCAGAAAAACATCTGTTCTACACCTTTTTAGGTCCCACAGAACCCCAAAAATGTCGTTTAGAACAGCCCCTTGCCCATAATAAAGCTCAGAACAATGCTCGATAGGACTATTCCAAGTGCAGCGATTCGTAGAGGCCACATGATGTACTTGATTTTCTTCTCGTCCTTAATGACCAAACTTAGACCATTGGAGAGTAGCTTATCACCATCGAAGACTGGGATTGGTAATAGATTGAAGAGTGCAATTGATATCAGGATTAAGTAACACCAGAAGACAATTTGTTGAAGATGAAATACAAACATGGGTGTTAAAATGATATCCCAGCCAGGTTTGGGTTCCCAATAATCGGATCCATATATCCCTATGTACCCTCTACTAGCATTTTGTTCACTTGCAGCCAATATGATTGTTATACTACTACCATTGAGTTTATGTATAGTGAGCTGAGAACCCGCAGGAGCATCATTCATGAATGTGCCGACTGCTGTCCAATTTGCTATCTCTGTATTGTTGAGTCCAATGATAACGTCACCAATATCAATTGCAGCTGAAGCCGGGCTTCCAGGCTGTATATCGTAAATATAAGCGCCACTTGGTGGATAGTATCCTACTGACATCAAAGGATAGAAGTTCGCAAGTATTATCAGAAACACAAAACCCCACGCAAAGTTGGAGAATGAACCAGCAGCTAACATCCTCATGCGCGATTGAGGTGTTGCATTGTTTTCAAACTGGTCCTCATCAGGTTCAACAAAGCCACCAAACAGTACTAGAAAAGCCAGAAGACCAGAACTCTTGATTGCAATATCATCTTTCGATGCTGCAAGACCATGAGCGAACTCATGTGTTAGTAATGTGACAGCTAGGGCAATTAACATGTAAACCAGCGGGAGGCCAGTGATGGTAACACCTGGAATTATTGGTACGACGCCACCTGCATCTGCAGGCTTAACAAAGAACTTGATTAAGTTGTCACCAAACATCCAGAAACTGAATATCATTCCGCCAAAGCCCACAACAATCCCGATATTGAAGAAGATACGAGGAAATTTCTTGCCCATCCTTGTAAGGAAAGCATTCAATCGCTCTGTTCGCCACATGATAAAGAAGGGAAATCCAGCATCTATTCCCCGTTCACTGAGTTTTTCAACACCTATCGCTTGAGCTATGAAGTATATTACTAGCCAAATGAAACCTATGATTCCAAACACTGTCAATGGATCCATTAATTTCAGTCCTCTGGATTAGAGCCGGCATTGTGAATGTGTGTTATAATCATTATGTACGCGGTATATTAGTTAGGTTGGTGTTCAATGCTGTGTGCTGGCACGGTCCAACCAAAATCCTCATAAAGTGAGCCAAGTTGGCATCCGCTGGTGTCCTTTGAGACCCATTACCACTAACTCAGGCAGGAGAATCAATAATTGCCATTCAAACTTGTGATATCAGACCCAGAAACTGGAAAAGCCATCCAGTACGAATTAGATGATGCAAAGACAAATGCTCTTGTGGGGAAGATTGTTGGTGAAATTGTAGAGGGGGATGTCTTAGGACTGCCCGGATACAAGTTGAAAATAACAGGTGGAAGTGATTCATCTGGATTCCCAATTCGACCTGACGTCCATGGTAGTGGTAAGAAACGTGTTCTGATACATGGTTCTCCTGGTTTTAGACCAAAGAGGGAAGGTATTGCTAGGAGAAAGACAGTTCGTGGAAGAGAACTTAGCTCTGGCATCTCCCAAGTAAACATGAGAGTTGAAGAGAAAGGTAGTACTCCTCTCGAAGAGCTCGTCATGAAGACTACATAGATGACTTCTTGCATCATCAACCGTTGTGTCCATAGTTCGAACCATATACTTCATATGGGCAACGGAAAGACAGAAACTAACGTCTGCAACAAGCAGTTGGAAGTGAGGATCAGGTGACCAGAAAATATGTTGGACAATCAGAAATTAGCATTGGTACACTCGGTCATGTCGACCATGGTAAAACAACCCTTGTTTCGTATCTAACTGGAGAATGGACCGATCGTCACTCAGACGAAATAAGACGTGGTATCTCAATTAGACTCGGATATGCCGCGACCACTTTGATGAAGTGTAAGAATTGTCCTGAACCTGAGGCATATACAACATCTCATCTAACGAAAGAAGGGAAGTGCAACAAGTGTGGCGGTGAACTAGAAATCCTGAGAGAGATTTCATTCGTTGATAGCCCTGGCCACGAGTCTCTCATGGCGACCTGTCTCAGTGGTGCAAGTTTGATGGATGGAGCAATTCTAGTTATCGCAGCCAATGAGCCCTGTCCGATGCCACAGACTGCTGAACATCTTCATGCCCTAGAAATCGTCGGTGTGAGCAAAATTGTCATAGTCCAGAATAAGATAGAGCTTGTATCAAAAGAGCAGGCTAAGAAGCACTATCAACAAATCAAGGAGTTTGTGAAGGGAACCACTGCGGAAAACGCTCCGATAGTGCCTGTTTCAGCAATCTTTGGAGCAAATACAGATTTACTTATTCAAATGATTGAGAAAATTATACCAACTCCAAACCGTGACGGTGAGGCGACACCCAAGATGTTTGTTGCTCGTTCATTTGACATAAACAGACCCGGAACACTACCAATGGATATGCACGGTGGTGTTGTAGGAGGATCAGTTGTACAAGGAAAATTGACTGTGGGTGACGAGATTGAAATTGCTCCCGGTGCCAAGGGTGAAAAGGGATTCAAGCCCATCAAAGCAAAGATTGTGAGTCTTCTATCTGGAAGTGGAAATTCACTTCAGAGTGCATACCCCGGAGGATTGATTGGTGTGGGGACAGGATTAGATCCAGCCTCTACACGGGCAGACCGGTTAGTTGGAAATGTCGTTGGAAAAATAGGGAAGATGCCTAAAATCTATGAAAAACTCATGCTAAAGCCAATTCTCATGCAGAGAGTAGTTGGTATGGAGTCCAAGAAGGAAGTAGAGAATCTCAAATTGAACGAACCAATGATGCTAGTGGTTGGAACTGCTCCTACAGTAGGCGTAATCACTCGACTGCACGGTGATGAGATTGAGCTGACATTAAAACGTCCTGTTGCTGCTGAAAAGGGACAAAGAATTGCCATCGGCCGCAGGGTTGAAAATAAGTGGCGTTTGATTGGCTATGCTGAGATTTAAAGCAGAATCAATTGTAGTATCTGTCACCTTATGTTGGTGAAAATCTTGCCGCTTCCTGTGGTTTTGGATACGAACTTTCTGACTGTGCCAGCACAGTTTGGAATCGATGTGTTTTCTGAGGCCGAGAGAATACTTGAACGGAGTGTTGAGTTTATTCTCCTAAAGCCTGTAATTAGAGAGATTAAATCAAAACTTAAGAGAACAGGAGCAGCTGAGAGTAGATTGTTTAAAGTCGCATTAGAATTGGCTGAGAGATGCATCATTATTGAAATTGACCAATCTATGAGCGACCTTACTGTAGATGACCAACTTCTGGATTACACTGTTTCAGTCAATGGAGTACTAGCAACCAACGACAAAGAGCTAAGAAAAAGAGCTATTACGAAAGGTATACCAGTTCTAGTGCTTCGAGGTAAGAAACATCTAGAACTAATAGGCACAATCTTTTGAGACCGTGTCACAACGTTTTTATGGCTTATAAAGCGAATCAGCGCTGAGCCGTCGGGTCCAGATATTGAGATGTTCTCAAGTCTGATTGTTCTGATAAGAATCGTCCTGCTAGGCAAGGAGCGTCAATAGTTGTATAGTATAGTGACAGTAAAAGATGTGGTACGGATTCCACCCGCCCAGTTTGGTTCCCCAATGGAAGACGCGGCCATGCTTCATCTTAGGAAGCAGCACGAAAATGTCCTCGATCGAGATGTAGGGTTGATGATTGCAGTCATCGACATTGATGAGATTGGTCAAGGACGCCTTATGCCGGGTGATGGTGCAACATATCATTCTGTGACTTATCGAGTGCTTGTGTTTAAACCTCTCCGACATGAACTGGTAGAAGGAAATGTAGTGGAGCTGATGGATTTTGGAGCGTTCATCAGAATGGGGCCACTAGACGGACTCTGCCATGTTAGTCAAATATGTGATGATTTTATTACACAGGACTCAAAGGGTAATGCTCTACTAGGCAAAGAAACTGGCAGGACTTTGACAGAGGGAGACATGGTAAGAGCAAGAGTTACTTCAATAAGCTTTGAATCAGGAAACAAATCAGGAAAACTTGGTCTAACGATGAGGCAACCATTTCTTGGTAAGATTGGTCCAGACCGTTCTTGGGTAGAGGAAGATGTAAGAGCTGCTCGTGGAGAGAAGAAGAAGTAATCAGGGAGAAAACGATTATGGCTAAAATGAAGGCATGCAAGGCTTGTCACTACCTCACTGCTGAGAACATTTGCCCAAACTGCAAGAGTACCAATCTCTCATCCTCGTACACGGGAATTGTAGTAATTCTTCCAGGTCGGAACAAACGTGAAGATCCTAGACTGAGTTCTTACGTTGCCTCTCGACTCAACATAGACAGACCTGGGAAATATGCACTAAAGGTACGCTAAGGTTTCTTGTCAATGGTGAAAGCTTTATTAGACAACCCCAAGTCGATTGGCTGACCTACCCCTGAGGCGGTCTGGCTTTCGGTAAGTGATGCTAAAATGAAAATCGAAATCCTAAATGAACGGGAGAACAAACCTCTTGCAAGGAGGGAAATCGACTTCAGAGTCGATCATGCTGGGGCAAAGACACCAAGCAGAGCAGACATCCGTGCAAAGATTGTCGCACAGTTTGATGCAGACTCATCATCAGTTGTCATTAGGAAGCTAGACACTAAGTTTGGTGTTGGCATAACTGAAGGAACTGCAAGAATATATTCTGATCCAGACCAGATGAAACGAATCGAACTTGATCACATTGTAAAAAGGCATGAGTCAAAGAAAAAGCAAGAGGGAGAAGAGGAATAGATGCCAAAGGCACACGAGTTGTATAAAGTTGACAAATCTGGCAAGATAACTCGTTCCAAGAAGTCTTGTCCACGATGTGAGAAAGGAACCTACATGGCAGAGCACTTCGATCGTTTTGCTTGTGGCCGTTGTGGGTACACAGAGTTCAAACGTAAGGGCAACTAGTTTTACTCACCAACTATAGCCATTATCCATCTTACAAAGATAAGAACACCAATTACCATTGTGAGCACAACATCTACAAGAAATACTCCTGGAATCTGAAGCTCTATCCATGCTGCTAGAATGAGTGCTATAGGGAATGTCACAATGAAAGGTAGAGTTGCTACTGTTAGAGATATCTCCTCGCTTGATACCATGATGTTTACGAGGAGAAGTAGCCAAATGGCATAGATTCCAATGAGGAGAGCAACTTCCAGTATCATTTCGGTCATGCTCCGATTTGCGAATCATATGAATCAAAGAACAATGTGTGTATCACATGGATGTTGAGGATAACTCCAATTTTATCTCATATCAAAAGAGTAACAACAACCTTATATGTAAAGTTTACTTTACGTAAAGTTAACTTTACATCAAATTTGGTGATCAGCATGATTGTGAACAGACTGCGAGAACTTCGTGAAGCCAAAATGAAGGCTTCAGATGAATCCGAAACATGGACTCAAGAAGGTCTAGCAAAACGTCTGGGGGTCACCAGACAGACAATCATCTCTATGGAAAAGGGTTCCTACAACCCATCTCTCACATTAGCGTTTAAGCTGGCAA